>NZ_LGSU01001024.1 GCF_002260545.1 Hydrocoleum sp. CS-953
CCTTTTTTAATGTTGGTTTTGTCGGGGGGGTTTAGTACAATAAATGCTGACTTTCTCAATTTCTAGTTAAACCCGCCCCTACCTTTTTTAATGTTGGTTTTGTCGGGGGGGTTTAGTACAATAAATGCTGACTTTCTCAATTTCTAGTTAAACCCGCCCCTACGTTATCCTTTACAATAGACATGATAATTTCTTCACTATTATCAATTATCAATTGTTGTAATAGCAGCATCTAGTCGATCCAATAACTTCTCAATCTTTTCCTTTGCCTCCTCACTTGTCCGAGGTTGCCTATTTAACCACGACATTGCCCTCCTTCGCCCTTTTTGACTTGCCACAATTAAAGTACCCCAAGCCACAGCATTAAACTCCTCTCGATCTACCCTTAAAGCAGCATCAACCCTTTTGCGGAGACGGCCAGAATCATTTTGTAGCAACTTAGCAATATCATAAGTGCTGCTCAAATTATTTTCAAACACATTAAGACTTTCTTGCCAANAAGCCACAGCATTAAACTCCTCTCGATCTACCCTTAAAGCAGCATCAACCCTTTTGCGGAGACGGCCAGAATCATTTTGTAGCAACTTAGCAATATCATAAGTGCTGCTCAAATTATTTTCAAACACATTAAGACTTTCTTGCCAACGACCATCTATTAAACCAGCTAAAACCTTTTGACTTGGACTTGCCCAAGAAGCGATCGCCTGAGCCTCTGTAATATTGGCATGAAACTTAATTAAATCAAATTGAGCTTGTGCTTTTTCCGACCATTCAGACTCATCTATAAAATTTTCTCGCAAAGGTTCAATTAAACCAAAAGCAGGAGACCATAAACCATTACGAGCTAACCTCAGAGCATCCTTATAATATCCATCCCCAATAGGAGTTTCCTCAAGGGAAATTTTCTCTAATTCTATAGGATTAAGTATAAACTTTCGTGGCTGAATCCAATAAATATCAAAATCAGGATCTAATCCCACAGTTTGTTCAACCACCAACTCCGGGTCTCCTCCTCCAGTCATTTCTTGCCAGATCGGAGCTTGACCAGCAGCACTTTTCCATTCCAACATGGAACTCAAATAATTTTTACCAGGATTATAATTAACAATTTGCCCATAAGGAATAGCTTTGTTATCTTGTAACCTCTGACCACTGACACTAAACCAAACTCCCCCTGTGGGAACTTTGCCTTGAAACTGACGTACCGTAGTTATAGGTAAAGGTTTATTTGAACCTTGAGGAGCAGAAGCAGACTCAATAGTAGATGCAATGACAAAAGATTCGGCAGGACCCTGAAGTGATAAAGTATTAACTAATCGAAAATATGGTTTACTACCTTCTCTTTGATTAACAGATAAAACTGATTGATAGACCCGCAACTCTACTACTTCCCGACAGGGAGTTTCACAGGGTAAAGAAGCTCTAGATTCAATTTGCCTCATTACAGGCACTAATATATCAGAACCAGAATCTGTTGTTGTATTAGGAAGAGGAAAAGTTTTCCCAGCGCTAAACCCTTCCTCCTTAATACTAGACTTAACTTGCTCCAGGGTTTTTAGAGATTCATTCCCAGATATGTAGAATTGAGTCCATTGTGGTAATATTTGATTAAATGAGACTATAGCGTTTGGATCGGAAATTAACTTCACACTCAGCCATGCTCCCACTGCCATTAAACTAGAGCCACCAAATAACAGACTAATACCTATCCATTCAATCATCCATTTCCGCCAAGGTAAGGATAGCAATTTCAAAGAAAGTTTTTGAGACGGATCTGGTCGTCTCCGGCGTCTTCTAGATTTTGAACTAGAAGTAATTTTACTAATTTGTGGAGTTTTTCTAGTCCTAGGATAATAAGGTTTCTCAACTGTTTTAACAGCTTTAGGAGATTTCCTTTGACTGTAACTAACTTTAGAATTGTAAATCTTTTTTTTCATTATCCTAGTAATACCCGTTCATAGCGCTGACCTTGAACTTCCCAAGTATACTCCGTTTCTATAAGCGATCGCCCGTTTTCTGACAACTTATGTCTCAACTCCCCATCCTCAAATAACCGACCAATGGCCTCTACATATTCTTCTACTTGATTTGCTCTTAATGCTCTGAGTGGTGTACCTGCACCATCAACCGCTAATCCTTCCAACCCCCTATCGCTGGCCACAACAGGCGTACCTGCTGCCATTGCCTCCAAAGTTTTATTTTTAATGCCAAAACCAGTACGCATAGGAATTACACAAACCGTAGCTTGATGTAAATATTCTGCCATTGAAGGTACGCGACCCGTAACTTTTACCCCAGGGCGAGTCGAAAGTTCCTGTACTTCCGGTACTGGTCTTGCCCCCACCAATGCTAAAGTTGTATCAGGATAACGTTCTTGTACTTTAGGAAATATCTCCAGAGTCAAAAACCGAANTGCCAAAACCAGTACGCATAGGAATTACACAAACCGTAGCTTGATGTAAATATTCTGCCATTGAAGGTACGCGACCCGTAACTTTTACCCCAGGGCGAGTCGAAAGTTCCTGTACTTCCGGTACTGGTCTTGCCCCCACCAATGCTAAAGTTGTATCAGGATAACGTTCTTGTACTTTAGGAAATATCTCCAGAGTCAAAAACCGAACCGCATCAATATTAGGAAAATTATCCATAGCTCCCACAAAAATTAATTGCTTTCCTCCAGGGTCAGCACTACGATAAGGAAACTGACTAAAATCTACCCCATTGGGAATCACAGAAATCTGACTATTGGGGTTAAACTCTTGCAGTTGTTTCCCATCTTCCTCAGTTGTAGCAACTATACAGGAAAATTTTGAACAATACCGTTTTTCATAACGCAAGAGTAGAGGAAGATTAAGTCTATCTCGCAAAGGTTTCTCCGCTGTGCCAGTTTCCAACTGTTGCCGACAAGTACCATAAACTGAACTATGGACATTAACCAGAGTTTTGACTTTCTCTTGCCATTGAGGGCGGATATAAATTTCATTAACGCAATGTTCGCAAGTAATGGCCTCACATTTACCTGCTGCCACAAACTCATCTACCCATTTTTGTATTTCTGGGGAATAGATAGAGAGAACGCTCGGTGGAGTACCTTCTATTATAAAATTACTAAAACGTCTTAGTTTTGCTAAAGTTCCTCCATCAGATTCTTGAGGGCGGTCAAATATGGCCAATTCTTCCACATAAGACCGCAATGAATCTATTTCCGAATCATTGACATCTGGAGAGCGTTGTGTTACTAAGGTAACAGAGTGTTTCTGACTCAAAAATTTGAGTAGATTAAATGTTCTAACTTGAGTACCACCCCGACTGGGAGGATAAGGAAAAGTAGAGGAAAGCATTAAGATTTTCATAAAGTTGGTAAGTTATTCTATATTTTTCTCTATTACAGCTAACTTATTATATTTGATGACAATATCATAGTCTGAATTTTCTTTAGACTGCGATATTTTAATTTTAGGAATAGATTTTATGGCATCAAAATCATTGATAGTCAAAGCATTAAAAAAACCAAATCTAGCCTTTAAAAAAGGTAAGCGTTATTTAGCACATAATATTGAGGATTTTATCAGAATACTTACCCAGAAAGACAAGCTTTCAGAAATAGTTAATCAAAAGGAAATCAGAGTAACAGGTATGAAGCGGACTGGAAACCATGCAATTATGAACTGGGTNTTTATGGCATCAAAATCATTGATAGTCAAAGCATTAAAAAAACCAAATCTAGCCTTTAAAAAAGGTAAGCGTTATTTAGCACATAATATTGAGGATTTTATCAGAATACTTACCCAGAAAGACAAGCTTTCAGAAATAGTTAATCAAAAGGAAATCAGAGTAACAGGTATGAAGCGGACTGGAAACCATGCAATTATGAACTGGGTTAAAAGTCAGCATACTGGTGAAGTAGGATTTCTTAATAATGTTGCAGCAAATGAAAACCCCTACCGCTATAAATATGAAAATCTTCAAGATAATTTTCCAGAGCATAAGTGGGCAATAGAGCATAATCGTCAACAAGCTAAAGGATATTTTATTAAAAGAGATTGTTTAATCTACAGCTATGAAGATTTTCCATTAGACCAAATCGCAAGTGATAAATTTGAGGGTAACCACGATATATACTTAGGAAAAAGTGCTATTAGATATGATTTACTTATTCTTAGAGACCCTTTTAATCTTCTGGCAAGTAGATTAAAAACTTCTTCTAAAGTGTCATATTTTTTATCAGTAAATTCTCAGAATAAAACAATGATTGATTTATGGCTTGATTATGCAAAAGAGTATTTAGGAGAAACAAATTATCTCAAACATAACAAAATTTGTATAAACTATAATCAATGGTTTGCTGACATTGACTATCGGCGACAAATTGCAGATAAATTACAAATGGAATTTTCTGATTTAGGTATTGATAAGGTGACTGGTTTTGGTGGAGGTAGTTCATTTGAAGGAAAACAATTTGATGGCAAAGGAACATCAATGGATGTCTTAAACAGATGGCAAAAAGTATCTGATAATCCTCAATATAAACAATTTTTTGATCGGGAAGTATTGGAATATTCAGAAAAAATATTTGGTCATATTCCTGGCACAGAATCTTTAATTAACTAATAACCTCGTAGCTTTTGAAAAATTAGTTATTCTTGAAAATTAAATTAATTATCTATTAAAATTCTAGGATAAATTTAGTAATTTATTATGGCAAAAGTTAGCGTTTGTATTCCTACCTATAACCGAGCAAATTTGCTGCCTTATGCAGTAAATAGTGTTTTAAATCAGACTTACAATGATTTTGAATTAATCATAACAGATGATGGTTCAAAAGATAATACTGCTGAAGTAGTTAGTAAATGGAATGACCCCAGAATTCGGTATATTCAACATCCTCAAAATATCGGACGCAGTAAAAATATGCGTTCTGGTTTTGATGCTGCTACAGGAGATTATTTCATCAAATTTGATGATGATGATGCCCTCACTCCTGAATTTTTAGAGAAAACTGTTGCAGTATTAGATCAGATGCAAAATGTAGATTTTGTCTGTACAAGTCATTGGGTTATTAATGAAAAAAGCGAACGAGAAGAAGTTGCGACTAAAGAAAATGCAGCTAAGTGGGGAAAAGACAAATTAAAGGAAGGAATTATTCCTAACCTGGTTCAAGAAACATTTCAATACCAAAGTTTACAGGTAGGTTCAACTTTGTTTCGTCGCTCCTGTTTACAAGAAGTTGATTATATGCGTCCAGAAGCAGATGGATGTGAAGATTTTGATTTGCTAGTCAGATTAGCTGTAGCAGGAAAGGTGGGATATTTTATTCCAGAATATCTCATGGAATATCGTTTTCATAATCGTCAAACTAGCCTAAAACAAGATATTCATTTTTTGTCAGCTAAGATTTTTTGTATGAATACCTATCAGTTTGAAGAACGAGAATTAGAAAAATTACGTTTAGTTAAATTAGCAAATACGAAACAAATATTAGGGATTAGATTAATTGAGAAAGGTGATAGTAATAAAGGTAGAGAATTATTACAAGAGTCAAGCCAAATATTAGGAACTTCATTAAAAACTAGATTTGGCTTAATACTATCTTATCTACCCCTAAATTTACGACAGTTAGCATTGCAAAGCTTTAGGAAAATTCGTCCTCAAGACTATGCCGATAAAGTTAGGAACCCAGCTACTTGAGTTTAAAATAAGTAAGTATAACTTTTGAGCGATCGCCACTTTATAAGTTGATAAATATAAATTGGCCTCAAAAGTAATGATGCAGGCCAATAAAAGTAAGATTTAAAAGCTGATTTGAAACTTAGCTGTTTGGGCAGCATTCCAAAGGAAAAGTCTTATATTAGCTAGATTATAGTAATTTCGGGCTTACTGGAGTATAACTTCACAAACCTAAGTATAAAAAAGAATTCAGCTTTTTCATATCTACTTTATAAATCAACTTATCAATAGTTTTTTCTTAATTTAAAAGCTATAAAAACCAATCCATCGCTTAGAGCTAATGATGAATAGAGAATAGGGCAATCAGAGTAGATATACAATAGTTTTCCTATTTGCTTTATAATTATTTATACATTCTCTCTAGGGACTTTGTTAACGTATCTAATAC
>NZ_LGSU01001025.1 GCF_002260545.1 Hydrocoleum sp. CS-953
CGTGTGGGGAGCTAATGGCAAGTGGGTACGGCTGTATCGCGTCACACCTCCCCCAAACCCTGCTTTTTTTTGATTAATACGGACTTGGGAAAATGATCCCGAAAAGTCTATAGATGACTGGTTCAATAGCTTAGAAAGTACAGATGTAGATAATGGTAATTATAACTTAATAGTAGAAAAAGAAAAAAAAGGTCCAGAAGTAGGAGCATCAGAACTAAATAGTTTAGCGGATTTATTTGAAGGGGAAACACCAGATTTAGATTCTAGTTGGGAAGAAGAAGAAATACTAGATCGAGGAAAATCAGAAGCAGATCCAGTAAAAATATCTAAAATTGATAGTGATGATTCTGGAGACTTGTCTGACTTATTGTTTGATGTTAATGAGGCGGCAAAATTACCAGAATTTCAAAACAAAAATGAATGGGATTTTGTGACTCCAGCAAATGAAGACTTCTCGGATTTGTTTGATGGAACTGGAGAAAATGAACTACAGAAAAATAGTAAGTCTAAAATACAAAATACTAATTCAGAACAAGAGAACAATAATCAAAGAAAAACTACACCGGATTTAACTGACCTCTTTGGGGACTTAAATAATGGAGATTTATCAGAATTAGATGATGTGAATGACTCAGAAATTGACTGGGAGTTGGGCATGGATTTAGAAGCAAATATTTCTCAAGCCAACATTAACTATACTCCCCAGAATAAAGCGGAAAATTCCCAGTTAGATGAATTAGACTTGAGCGATCTATTAGCAATTCAAGATGTAGAGCAAGAAATAAAAAGTGAGACAAAAACAGAAAAATCTCAGCTCAACACGAACACTACAAATGATTTAACTTCTAGAGGCTCGGACTTAGAAGCACTGTTTGAAGATTTAGAAGAAATACCAGTAGAATCAGAAGATTTGACATCTAGTCTGGAGGAACTATTTGATCGAGAAGATGTAGACTCTTCAAACTCACAAGATTTAATAAATGTGGAGCAGTTAGACTGGCAAGATTTGACACAAAACGATAATAATGATTTGAATAGTTTATTAGATGCTGAAAGTATAGACTTTACTAACCTATCTGCAGAAAATACAGTTGAAAGTAATGACAAGATTCAAGAAAATGATGAAACTTCCGCAGATTTAGAAGACTTATGGCCTACATTAGAAGAGCCAAAAGATAACAATGGATTTAATCAAGATACAGATGAAACATTAGATTTAGATTTAGATTTAGATNTCCGAAAAGTTATAGAGACAGAAGAAAGTGAACAATTAATAGTTACTAATAACCAGACAAAAATAGAAGATTATGAATTTATTGCCTTAGAAGCAATACTGAAGGGGGAAAAATCTGAAAATTATAATGTTTTTGTACAACTAGAAGGACTATTAAATGGTGAAGAAATAAACTCGACATCTAAAGTAAATACGGTAGTCGTAGAGAAAAATCCTACACAGGAAATATCAGTAAGTATAACGAACGAGTCAGAAGAACCAGAAGATACCAGTGAGGAAGAGAAATCTGTAGAAAATTCTGATATAGATACCTCTAAATCAAAGAAATCAAAAGTAGTTTCTACTACTAATGCTCCTCGCCGAAAATCTCGCCCTCTAGAACAAACAATTAAAGTACCTGCAAAACAACTAGATAATCTGAGTAACTTGGTAGGTGAACTGGTAGTTAATCGTAATAGTTTAGAACAAGGTCAGGAACGAATGCGTCAGTTCCTAGATAACCTACTCCATCAGGTAATGCTACTAAGTGATGCTGGACAAAGAATGCACGACTTATATGAAAAAACTCTTCTAGAAAGAGCAATTTGGGATAGTCGTCATGGACATCGTTCTAATACCTCTCATATACCAGATACAGAAAACGAAGGCAACTCTGGAAAAAGAAAGTTTGATGACTCTCTCGATCTCGATCGGGTAGAAAACTTTACTCCTTTCCACTTATTAGCTCAGGAAACTATCGAATATATTGTTAGAGTACGAGAGTCTGCCTCTGATATAGAATTTTTGGTTGATGATGCAGAACAAGTAACTCGTCAACTACGACAGGTGACAACTCAACTGCAAGAAGGGTTCACAAGGTCGAGGATGATACCTTTTTCTCAAACGGTACAAATGTTACCTCGTGCTCTGCGAGACAATTCAATAGAGTTTGGTAAAGAGGTAGAATTACAGGTAGAAGGGAAAGAAACTTTGATTGACAAAATGATTCAGGATAAGCTTTCTGACCCGATGAAACATCTAATGAATAATGCTATAGCTCATGGAATTGAAACACCCCAAGAACGTCTAAGTGCAGGTAAGTCTCGCCAGGGTCGGATCACAATTCGTGCTTTTCACCAAGGAAATCAGACGGTAATTTCGGTTGCAGATGATGGGGCGGGAATAGATCCGGAAAAAGTGAAGAAGAAAGCAGTTGAAAAAAAGGTGATTACTCAGAAGCAAGCTCAGGGAATGTCTAACCTGGATGATGTTTATAAGTTACTCTTAGAGGATGGTTTTAGTACAAACGAAAAGGTTGATCTGTTGTCAGGTCGTGGAGTAGGGTTAGGTGTGGTGAAGAAGAATTTGACTGAGATTCGAGGTACTATTACTATTGATTCGACTATTGGCAAGGGTACAACATTTACAATTCGCTTACCGCTGACTTTAAGTATCTCGAAAGCATTGTGTTGTATTAGCGATCGCTCTAAGATTGCTTTCCCTATGGATGGGGTAGAAGATATGGTGAAAGTTGGTAAGGATGAAGTGAAAATAGTAGAAGATGGGCAGAATTACATAGAATGGCGCGGTGCAAAGTTGCCTTTCCGTCACTTGCGAGAGTTACTGGTATATAATCGTCATCTCCGTCGAGGTAATGTTTATGGTATAAATGCTGAAGAGGATATGATTTCAATTGTGGTTTTGCGTTCTGCTTCAGTAGGTATATTTTTAGCGGTGCAAGTCGATCAGGTTTTAGAACAACAGGAAATTGTAATTAAGCAATTAGAAGGTCCTGTACCTAAACCTGTAGGTATTGCAGGTGCAACTGTTTTAGGGGATGGTAAAATTGTGGCGATAGCAGATATTCTTGAGTTGATCGATCTAGCAACAGGAAGAATAAGAGAACAAAGGATTATGCCTGATATCATCACTCCAGAACCTATACCTGTACCGAAGAAGACTGAGTTAACAGTATTAATTGTGGATGACTCAATTACAGTGCGTGAGTTGTTATCAATGACATTTAGTAAAGCTGGTTATCGGGTTGAACAAGCAAGAGATGGTAAGGATGCTTGGGAAAAACTGCGTGGTGGTTTAGTTTGTGATTTGGTGTTCTGTGATATTGAAATGCCTCGGATGGATGGTTTTGAGTTATTATCTCGGATGCAAAAAGATTCTAATTTGAGTATATTACCTGTGGCAATGTTGACATCTCGCGGTGCAAAAAAACACATGGAAATGGCTTTTGAGTTAGGAGCTAAGGGTTATTTCACTAAACCATATATAGAAGATAAGTTGTTAGACGGGGCAGTGAGTATACTTGAAGGTAAAACTGTTGGAGATGTTGTTAATGCCTAATTAAGTCAAAAGTCAAAAGTCAAAAATAAAAAATAAAAAGTTTCAAGTTTATAGAACCTATTTGCTATAAATTATAAGTATCTGTGCTTTTGGCATAGGAGTCAGTCCTCAGAAGTCAGAATATCTCGAAATTAGGGCTTGCTGAATAAGTATTGAGTGTGAGGGTAGGAGTCAGTCCTCAGGAGTCAGGAAGAATGGGGAATGACAGAGAATTTAGTCCCTATTGCTTTTCAGAACTTTTACTTGACAAAAACCAACGTTATCAGAGATAATAGCTGATTGTGTGTCTAAATCCTGCTCGGACCAGGTTCGGACATAGTAAAAGCTGGTAAAGCAAGAAAGGCGTTTGCCTATCTCAAGTAACGAAATTACCACTCAAGGTATGAGTTTCAGAACCAGCTACCTGTACGGCAACCCCATAACACAGATTAATGAGTTACGCAATTATTGAAACAGGCGGAAAACAACTAAGAGTAGAACCAGGTCGCTTTTATGATATCGAACTTCTAGCCGCAGAAGAGGGAGAGCAAATTTCCCTTGAGAATGTGCTTCTAGTTCAACATGATGGTGATGTTCATATTGGTCAACCTCTTGTAGAAGGTGCCCTTGTAGAAGGCACGGTTATGAGACATTTGCGGGGCAAAAAGATTATTGTCTACAAAATGCGACCTAAAAAGAAGACTCGTAAAAAAAGAGGACATCGCCAAGAACTTACCCGTCTAATGATTGACTCCATAAGTCTCAATGGCAAAGTATTAGCATCGGAAAAAAAATCTCCAGTAGCAGAACCTCAAACTTCGGCTACAGAAGTAACCCCAGTATCAACTGAGACCGTTACTGAAACTCCAACTGAACCCACAGAAGTGAGTAGTTCTGTAGAAACAGAGACTACAGTAGAAGTTGAAACTGCATCTGAAGAAAAACCAGAAAATCAGGCAGAATAGTTACAGCAGTTATTATAAATAGTAAAATTCGGAGGAAATTATGGCCCATAAAAAAGGTACTGGTAGTACCCGTAACGGTCGTGACTCTAACGCCCAGAGATTAGGTGTTAAACGCTATGGTGGTCAAGTTGTCAAAGCAGGTAATATTCTTGTGAGACAACGTGGCAGCAAATTCCATGCAGGCAATAATGTTGGTGTCGGTAGTGACTATACTTTATTTGCTTTAGTTGAAGGTGTTGTAACTTTTGAAAGAAAAGGTAAAAGTCGGAAAAAAGTTAGCGTTTATCCTGTAGTTCAAGAAGCTAATGTTGCTGTAGCTGAAGCTTAAATAATTTTAATTTAAGCTAGGCAAGAAATGTTTTCTGAAACATTTTTAGAGACCTTCCATAGAAGGTCTCTACATTATTTTGTGTAGATATCTTTTGCTCAAAATATGTAGAAAATTCAACCAAAAATTACGGTTATCTTTTCTGATCGTGTCAGATTTATGACTTCCTAGCAAATATCAAAGAAAAATTATTAGAGGGCATATCAATTTTCTCTTGGAGTTCTAAGTCATAGTTTTCTGCTGCTTTTTTCAAATCAGCAATATCTTTTAATCCCCATTCAGGAACTCCTGTTGAATTTAAAGTTGCATTAAACTCTTTGTTTGATTCACTATTAAATGTCCCATCAACTTTAAACGGACCATAAATCAGTAAAAACCCATTTTCATTGAGTAACTGTGCAGCACACTCCATCATGCCATCAGCAATAGAAATTGGTGCAACTTGGAAAATATTTATGCAGAAAATAGCAGAATAGGAATTCTTTGTGTCTAAATTCAACCAAGTTTCAGGTTGAGTTAAATCAATATATAAAGGCTCATAAACATTGTCGTTGCCAAGTTCTTGTGAGATACCTTTGATATTATCAAAAACTTCAGTATCTTGCTCTGATGGTTGAAAAGATAAGTGCTTAAAATGAGGTGCAAAATAATTAATATGCATTCCACTACCACTAGCAATTTCTAGAATAAAACCTGCTTCTTTAGGCAATTTTTCTTTTAAAACATTTAAGATTGGTTCGCGATTACGCGCTCCTGCCCACGCTACATATTCGCTTAAAGGATGAGGGTCTAAAGGTGGTTTTTCCTGATTCATAAGTATTTGCTCTAAGTATCTATAATAAATTCACAAAACTCCAAAGTTTCTAGATAAAACTTTATAGAATCTTCTTTTCTCGATCTTATATCATGTCCGGTTGAACAGTGATAAATAAATAACTAGGTCGGAGTCAGGAGTCAGGAGTCAGGAGTCAAGAGGGAAGAAAGAATAATAGGAGAAGAAGGAGAAAGTTTTTTTATAACTAATTATCCGGACATGATCTTACAAACTAATAATACCAATTTTAAATCAAATTATCTTCTATTTTGTAGAATTGAAAAAAGTCCTCCTACAATCAAGATTAACCATGTATTTTTACTCGTCCATTATATCATGTCTACTTAATTCGCGATAAAGTTTAGTTCTGCTTACCGAATCATTAAGGTTTAAAGCCTCTTCTTTAAAGGAGAAACAATGAATTTATTTTCCTTTTATTCAATCCTCTTCCTTTTAGGG
>NZ_LGSU01001026.1 GCF_002260545.1 Hydrocoleum sp. CS-953
AATTAGAAATAACAACTACACCAACTGGGAGAAAATCTAAAATCCTGTAATATTCTCTTCGATAAAAATCTAGTTCTTGCTTAATATCCATAATTATATAATTATTAGGTGTTCAGCATTTAAACTATATATCTAATTTTTGTCAAAGGCAATAATACAACAGGAAATATGAAATCTCAATAATTTTTAGCTTACAGCCGTTTTCAGGTCAATGAACCACATTAAAAAAATAACAACCCCGTAGGGACGTTGCATGCAACGTCCCTACTTTGTGGTGTACTGAACCGAATTAACTACTTAATTGGTCAAATTGTGTCATCTCTGTATCAATTTGACTGTTAAAGGATGCGATCGCTTCATCCATTTCACTGGCGACTTTGTTGTAAACATCAACTGTACCTTGGTTCGCTGGACCTTCAGAAGTTTCTAACACATTATGCAACCATGTCAATTTGGGAATTAACTTGGTACGCTCGTTAATAATTTGAACTAAAGTTGTACCAACTGGCATCATGCTACCTTCTAACTCATCGCAAAGTGCTGTAATTTTTGCTCCTTGGTCTGCAAGTGCTTGATTACCGGAAGCAGAGGAGAGCGCATTAGCTACTTTTTCTTTAGCTTCACGACCTTTTAACACTGTTTGGATACCTTCTTCTGCTTTAGCATAGAGTTTCATCCAAAATTCACCTTTAGTATCGGTTTCAGTACGAGTATATTTCTCGTTAGGATTAATGCTTACTTCAAAAGATTCCGTTTGAGTTTCACCATCAACTGTTAAACGGACTTGGTAAGTACCTGGTTTCGCAAAAGGAGTGATGATAACTGGAGGACGACCGGGTACAGAGGAAACAGAAGGATAGCGAGTTCCCCAAATAAAGCGGTTTAATCCTTGACTAACAGTAGCTTTTGGTTTTCCTGTGGTCAAATCTTGTTCATAACCACGAGCATCAAAACTGGCAAATCTTTCAGTAGGAATTTCATCTTTACCGAAAGTCTGAATCTCGTTACCTTGTTCATCCAAAATCGTTAAACTAACATCCTTAGCATCATCACTGAGGAGATAGTAGATAATTACTCCTATCGGACGAGGATCGCCAGCATCAATAAACTGGCGTTTTTTCTCGCCATCAACAATACCTTGCTCATAAAAAGTGTGACCAGGACGAGTATTCTGAACAAAGTAATATTTTTTGTCAGAAACAGGACCGCCACCGTAATCCATCCACCAGTTATAACCAAAACGAGTATAGGTTTCAGGCTTAAATAAGTGAGCTTTTTTCTGAGTTAATTCCTCAGCATATTGCCTTAGAGGACTAATATCATCGAGAATCCAAAAACTACGTCCGTGAGTAGCGATCGCTACATCGGCATTCTTAAATTTAATATCATGGACAGGAACACGAGGTAAATTCAGATTTAAGCGTCGCCATTCCTTACCATCATCAATGGAAACAAAAACGCCTGTTTCTGTACCGACAAAAAGTAATCCTTTGCGGACTGTATCTTCCCGAATGGTACGAGTTATTTCGTCTTGAGGGAAGGTATCACTAATGCAAATCCAAGTCTTACCAGAATCAGTGGTTTTATACAAATAGGGAGCATAGTCATCTGCTGTCCGATAGCGGGTAATGGCAATATAAACTGTTGCTGGATCGTGAGGAGAAAACTCAATTTCATAAATAGGAGAAAGTTCTGGTAAATCTGGTGGCGTAACGTTTTCCCAGGTTTGCCCCCCATCTTTTGTTAAGTGAATTAACCCATCATCACTACCGGCCCAAATGACACCCTTTTCATGGGGAGACTCTTCTAAACGGAAAATTGTGGAATAAATTTCTTGACCGAAATATTCTCCCATCCAAGGAGTTCCTGCTAATTGCTGTTTGTCTTTGATGTCTTTGGTTAGATCAGGACTAATTTCCTCCCAAGTCATACCTTCATCAGTGGAACGGAAAACTACATTAGCTCCTGCATAGAAAGTCTTGTTATCGTGACGTGAGATGAAAAATGGGAGATGCCAATTAAAACGATACTTAAACTCAGTAGCAGGAGTACCAAAGGTGGATTCCGGCCAAATTGGTCGCATTTCGTTCTGCCCAGTTTTCAGATTGTTAATCGTGAAAGAACCGCCTGTACCACAAATTGAACCAGTGGAAAGATTATAAACAATATCAGGATCGGTAGGATGAGGAATGGCTGCGCCTGTTTCACCATTACCAACGACAATGGTTTCATGTTCGGAGATACCGCCCCAACGAGAAGCACTAGGACATTTGACTGTCACTGTATCTTGAGGATTACTATACAAGTTGTAGGGAAACTGATTATCGCAAAATACACGATAGAATTGGGTTGTAGGTTGGTTATTGAAAGGAGACCAAGTTTGACCACCAGTTAAAGAGATTTGAGACCCACCGTCACAAGTTACAATAATGCGATTAGGATCTTGAGGATCGATCCAAGCTTCATGGTAGTCATCCTTAATACCTGGTTCAAGTACCCAAGTTTTGCCTCCATCCTTAGAACTATAAAGTTTATTAGCTGGTGCCCAAAGTTCATCAGCATTGTGGGGAGCAGCATAAAGATGGAAGAAATAGAAAGGACGAGCGATAATTTGAGCAAAATTAGACACAAAAGACCAATTTACTCCTAAATCATCAGAACGGTATAAACCTGCCTTCGTTTCCGAATCAACCAGAGCATAAACACGATTAGGAGCTGCTTGGGATATAGCAATACCAAGCCTTCCCATTTGTCCTTCTGGCATTCCTGCATTCCGACTAATATCTTCCCAAGTATCACCACCATCAAGCGATCGCCAGAGTCCACTTTCAGGACCTCCCGTTTTTGCCCCCCAAGTTTTGCGCTCAAATTCATACATGGCAGCAAAGATAACTTTAGGATCGCTAGGATTAACGATTAAATCAATACATCCGGTATTTTCGCTTTTGAAGAGAATATTTTCCCAAGTTTGACCGCCATCTTTGGAGCGAAAGACTCCTCTTTCCTGACTCGGACCAAAACCATGACCCATTGAAGCAACGTAAACTAAATCGGGGTTATCAGGATTGAGTCTAATTTTAGCAATATGCTTAGAATCTTTTAAACCGATATGCTGCCAAGTTGCACCGCCATCAGTAGTTTTATACATCCCATCACCCCAGGATGCACTGTTACGAATTTGAGGTTCACCTAAACCAACATACATAATATCGGGGTTCTGTTCAGAAATAGCGATCGCACCAACTGAACCCATATTAAATTGTCCGTCACCGACAGGTATCCAATATTGACCTGCATCTTCGGTTTTCCACAGTCCCCCGGATGAGTGACCATGATAGAAAACTTGTTTATCTGTAGGATGACCAACAACACAAGTGCCACGACCACCGAGAAACGGTCCGATATTACGCCATTTTAAGGCTTTAAAATCACTAGCTTTTGTCATAATAATAGACCCTGACTATTTTTTCAGTGAAAAGTTAATAAACGAATAATTTAGGAAAAGTTCTAAATTCTATAGGAATTACGCAAAGGCACTATTATATAGAGCCTTGGTGTGTTAGCGCTACCAATAGCGTTCATGTGTAAGTCCTATTCTAATGAAGAGAGGAAATGACTGTTAATCTAATAGTTCTAATGACTAAATAAGTGACAAGAAATGCCATCAGTTCTAAAAAGAATCCTTTGAGAAAAGGACCATAGACAAATTCAGCAATAAATAGGGATGGAAAAATATCAACCCCTATAAATTTCGGCGATCGTAAAAAGTTACTAATTGTCTGTTTGTATTGGGCAAAACTTTTACCCATTAATAACACTAAAGTTAGATCCAAACTATTTAAAAAGAGTAGGAAAAGAACTAACTCTTTACTGAAAGATTTATGACCACTAAACATTCCCAGATAAGCTGCTATTAGGGAAATACCAATAGAAATCATGTCAGGAGTAGATAAATTTCCAGGAACCCTAAGACGCACAGTGTTTTTCATAGTTGAATAAATTCTCCTAAACTAAATAATTGAAATAACAACCTATTACAGCACTTTTGAGGATGGTGAGGTACATTTGTAACACAGGCTTCCAGCCTGTAACAAGCAGGGTGCTTGTGTTACCAAAAATTCGGAACATCATTTGTAAGGCTTCCAGCCTTTAACAAGCAGGGTGCTTGTGTTACCAAAAATTCGGATGTAACACAGGCTTCCAGCCTGTAACAAGCAGGGTGCTTGTGTTACCAAAAATTCGGAACATCATTTGTAAGGCTTCCAGCCTGTAACAAGCAGGGTGCTTGTGTTACCAAAAATTCGGAACATCATTTGTAAGGCTTCCAGCCTTTAACAAGCAGGGTGCTTGTGTTACCAAAAATTCGGATGTAACACAGGCTTCCAGCCTGTAACAAGCAGGGTGCTTGTGTTACCAAAAATTCGGAACATCAATGTGATTTGCTATTCGTAGTATCAAGATTCTCACATTTGCAAAAAAAAGTCTTTACCTTATCGCGCCAATTTGCCACAATTATCTAGAATAATGAAAAGAAAAATTTATAAAAATTTAACAAGTATATTTTATGAAAGCCATTCCCCTAATTCGTGCAACTCAATTAGAACCTTATTTAACTTTTCTTGGACAAATTGGAGCTAACAGTGAGAAGTTTCTAGAACAATCTAAAATTCGGGCTGATATCTTAACTACTCCTGAGCAATTATTACCAGAATATCAAGTTTGGGATTTTATTGAGAGAGCGGGAAAAGCAAATGGTTCAGCGATTGAATTTGGTTTACAAACAGGATTAGAAGGAAATTTTGATTTTATATTAGGGTTAATGTACCCTAGTTTGACAACTTATGATGCTCTCAACCGTTTTTGTTTATTAACAAGATTACATAGTTCTCAAGCTAGTTTTTGGTTATCTCAAAAGGGTTCTGAAATCTGGTTTTGTCGTCAAGGAATTCCAGAAATTACTATTGGAGAACAGGCGGTAGAAGCTTATACTTTAATGTTAATGATTAATTTAGTTCGCTACACAACGGGTTTAAAGCATTGGCAACCGTCAAAAATTTGTTTACAAATGAAACCAAATTCTACAATTAAACAATTTCAACCGTTGGAAAATACGAGAATTAAATATCAACAACAATTTACAGCGATCGCAATTGATACCACTCTTTTAAGTCTGACTCAACCATCAACTGATTCACCTTATCTTTCTCCCCTGATAAATATATCTACTCCAGCAACAGATTTTATTGGTTCTCTCAGACAAGTTATTAAATCTTTATCAACAAAAAAGTATCCTACTCTTAGTCAGGTTACTCAAATTACAGGAATTAGTTCTCGAACTTTACAAAGACAATTAAGAGAAGCCGGATTAAATTACACTGAAGTCATTCATCAAATACAGTTTGAACGAGCAAAAATTATGCTTAAAGATACCGATCTTAAACTTAGAGAAATTTCCGAACAGTTAGGATATTCAACACAAGGGCATTTTAGCCGTGCATTTAAACGTTGGACAGGTATAACGCCTCAATTGTTTCGTCACTTTTCCTCGGAAAAATAACTTGAGACTTGATAGTATTTTGGTAAGCATTTCCTGCGGAATGCGGAGCTAACAGCTATTAGCTTTCAGCGAACTGACTCTTCCTTTCCTTTAGAATGCTTTGCTGCGCAAATCAAACGCCATAAATATATTTTTGATTTTTATTCCTGAAAACTTCTAAGTACCATTAATAAAGCTTTTATAGCAGATAATAAACAATAGCTGATAGTTGATTGCTGACTGCTGAATGCCCTTATGTATTTTTGGTGTTGCTCAATAAAAGTTTGAGTTTTTTCCTCTTTTTACTAATAGCTATTTGTGGAGTATTTCATAGGAAAGACTGACTTTGTAATTCAGCCTTAAAAAACTGAATTACCATGATTAAATATCGGCAAAAAGATATACAAATACTTAATATTTTCAGGGCAAAAAGGTTTTATTTTCAAGGTAAAATAAATGATAAATTTATCTATCAATAACTTGACATTTGTGACTTTTGTTGTATAATTATTCGATGTATCATTCTTTTTGATAAAGCTCTAGAGGATTTGAATGAGAATGATATTAATAATTTTGATGTGAGGTAGAGGTAAAGGA
>NZ_LGSU01001027.1 GCF_002260545.1 Hydrocoleum sp. CS-953
AGTAGGGGAGTAGGGGAGAATTAACCAATACTTAACTTAATTTACTATTTTATCAATCATATTTGCACAATAAAAATCCTATAAACTTATGAAAATTTTACGAAATTATCTGACAATTATACTTAGCATATTTACCCTGCAAAACTTTGCTTTAGCAGAAACAAATACTCTATAATATAGAATCCGCTTGAATAGTCGTCCGCAGCGACGAAGCGGAAGCAATCTCCGCGCACCCCTGAGATTGCTATCCGTTCCGGAATGCTCCGCAAACCTTCCACTCCGTTCCAGTCGCAATGACTTGGANGCAATCTCCGCGCACCCCTGAGATTGCTATCCGTTCCGGAATGCTCCGCAAACCTTCCACTCCGTTCCAGTCGCAATGACTTGGATATACTAATTATCCGGATTTTATATAAAAGAAACAGAAAAATTTCCAGTTATATCAAATCCGGATAATATCAAATCCGCTGACTACGGTTCCCGATAAATCGGAGTGATATAATTCTACCATCAGAAAAGAGCGAAAACTCCTAGTTTATGGAGGGTTTGGAGACCAAACCCCTACGGTCTTGAATTCTACCGATACTACCGCATTTGATATGATATAACTGACCAATACTTAATATTTTATCAATCATATTTGCAAATAAAAAATCCTATAAATCCTATAAAATTATGAAAATTGTGCTAAATTATCTGATAATTATACTTAGCATATTTGCCCTGCAAAACTTTGCTTTAGCAGAAACAAATACTCTAGAAAAAAAACCGAAAAATTCCCAATCAGAAAAAATATTTCCTATTAACTACCAACCTGAAACACCAGGGGAAAAATTAGCAGCAGCAGACCGACTTTATTTAGCAGGNATCCTATAAAATTATGAAAATTGTGCTAAATTATCTGATAATTATACTTAGCATATTTGCCCTGCAAAACTTTGCTTTAGCAGAAACAAATACTCTAGAAAAAAAACCGAAAAATTCCCAATCAGAAAAAATATTTCCTATTAACTACCAACCTGAAACACCAGGGGAAAAATTAGCAGCAGCAGACCGACTTTATTTAGCAGGAGAAAAAGTAGCAGCAGAAAAACTTTATCGAGAAGTAAAAGAACCATTTTCTGAAGATATTGAAGCTAAAGTTAATCGCCCTCAACCAATTTACGAACTGACAGAATTACCTGTAAAAGCTCAAAAATATTGGGAACAAGTACAGAAAGGTTTAGCCAGAAATATAAAAAGTCAAATATTCGTATCTTTAGAATTATTAGTAAAAGAATATCCAGAATTTATTCCAGGTCATATTCAACTTGCAGAAGCATTTAAAAATTATAAAGAAAGAGAGTTAGCTTTAGAAGTATTAAATCAAGCAGTAGCTTTATATCCCAACGAACCAGAATTAGTTAAAGCCACAAGTGCCGCCCTAGCAGATGAAAAACAATGGTTAGAAGCTACTTTATTTGCTCAACAATTTGCTTTAATGAATCCCGAACATTCCCAAGTTAATGAATTTAATCAATTAGCAGAAACCTATAGAAAAAAATTTCAATCTCAGCTCAAATCAAGATTAAGAAGAAATACAATTGCTAATGTTGTTACTGGGGCATTAGGGGTAGCTCTTACAGGCAATCCATTTGCAGCTATGAATGCAGTTCAAACAACAGCAATGATGCTCCAAGGTGAATCAAGAATTGGCAAAAATATAGCCAAGTCTGCTCAAAAACAATTACCAATGATTGAGGATGAAGAAATTATNCAGCTCAAATCAAGATTAAGAAGAAATACAATTGCTAATGTTGTTACTGGGGCATTAGGGGTAGCTCTTACAGGCAATCCATTTGCAGCTATGAATGCAGTTCAAACAACAGCAATGATGCTCCAAGGTGAATCAAGAATTGGCAAAAATATAGCCAAGTCTGCTCAAAAACAATTACCAATGATTGAGGATGAAGAAATTATTGAATATGTCAATAATATGGGCGAAAAACTTGCGGAAATGACAGGTAGAAATGAATTTGAATATAATTTTTATGTAGTGAATGATGAAAACCTCAATGCTTTTGCTTTACCAGGAGGGCACATATTTATAAATTTGGGAGCAATAATGAAAACCAATTCTGAAGCAGAATTAGCAGGTTTGCTTGCTCACGAACTGGCACATACTGTATTATCCCATGGATTTAAGTTAATGTCTGAAGGTAATTTAGTTACTAGCATTGTACAATATATTCCCTATGCTGGTGGTACAGCTAGTAATTTAATTGTGGTTAACTATAGTCGTAAAATGGAACGTCAAGCAGATGTGTTGGGAACGCAAATTTTAGTATCAGCAGGTTATGCTGCGGATGGGGTGAGAAATCTTATGGTTACTCTTAATGAAGGAAAAGAAGATCTTGGTATTCTTGCTTGGTTATCTACTCACCCAGAGACAGCAGAAAGAGTCCGTTATTTAGAAGAATTAATTGTTAATAATGGTTATAATCGTTATGCTTATGAAGGAGTTGTATATCATGGCAAAATGCGGTCAAAAGCTAAAGCATTATTAGTAGAAAAGAAAAAAGATTTTTCAGAAATTTAGAGTATTGACTTAATCGTAGTTGCGCTTCAGCAATGCAAATATAGGGATAAAAGCAAAGGGCGCGGACATTTCTAAAAGGAATATTAAATCTAGGTATAGTGGCCTGACACCCCTAAAATTTTGCAATAGTAGGGGCGGGTTNAAATTTAGAGTATTGACTTAATCGTAGTTGCGCTTCAGCAATGCAAATATAGGGATAAAAGCAAAGGGCGCGGACATTTCTAAAAGGAATATTAAATCTAGGTATAGTGGCCTGACACCCCTAAAATTTTGCAATAGTAGGGGCGGGTTCAGCCTTAAATTAACGAGTTTAAGCATCAGATAAAATAAACCCGCCCCCAAAATCTAACGCACAAAATTAATTAGATGTATTAGTCTAGTAAGGGTAGGCTATGGGACAATACTTATGAGTCGCGAAGCAAACTCTTCCTAGTAAATTTACAGAAACAACCGATCAAAAAGCTTCACTAAACTTCAGTATCTTGACTATTGTGAGTTAAGATATAAATCAATTAATATATTCAGCACTTACGCAAAGGTACTATCTATAGATTTAAAAAACTATTCCGTAATAGTTTTGAGCGCTATATATAGCGTATCTGCGTAAGTCCTAATATTAAAATATTGTTAATCTATCAGGACTGACCCAAAGCATCTATAAATTCTGTTTTTCGTAGGAGCAATTTCCGTTTGTCATGCTCCGAAACATGAATTGCCCCTACGGATAGCGTTTCTGCGTAAGTCTTGTATATATCTCAACTGGCTGCGCGATCGCCTCAGTAGAGCGATATATTTGGCTTTGTTCCCTCCTAGTCAGTTTTCTGATAGCTCCTATTTATCTCCTTCATCATTATTTCTGATATGAAACCCACTATTATAGAATCTTACAGTATATCTGCCCTCACCATAATTTTAGGAGCATTGGCTTTAGCTCCCGCCAACTCCCAACCGATAACTCCGGCCAACGACGGCACCAACACCACCGTTACCCCACAGGGCAACCAATTTAATATCGAAGGCGGGACTCAGAGTGGAGCTAATCTCTTTCACAGTTTTGACCAATTTAATGTCCCCACTAACCAAACCGCAAATTTTCTGACCACCCCAGACACCCAAAACATTCTTGGGCGAGTTACAGGAGGTGCTTCTTATATTAATGGTCTCATTCAAGTCCTCGGTGGTAACTCCAACCTCTTCCTGATGAACCCCGCAGGCATAATGTTTGGCCCAAACGCCAGCCTGAATATACCCGCCTCATTCAGCGTTACGACTGCTACAGGAATTGGTTTTGACAATAATAATTTCTGGTTTAAAGCAATGGGAACTAATGACTACTCAAATTTAGTCGGAAACCCTAGTGGCTATAGATTTAACGTTTCAACTCCAGGCGCAATAGTTAATGAAGGNATTCAGCGTTACGACTGCTACAGGAATTGGTTTTGACAATAATAATTTCTGGTTTAAAGCAATGGGAACTAATGACTACTCAAATTTAGTCGGAAACCCTAGTGGCTATAGATTTAACGTTTCAACTCCAGGCGCAATAGTTAATGAAGGAAATTTACACTCTGGAGAAAATCTTACTTTATTAGGTAGAACAGTTATTAATACTGGAGAACTTTCGACAACAAACGGAAATCTTACCATCGCAGCAGTAGAAGGTGGTAGTGTCTTGAGAATATCTCAACCAGGACATTTATTAAGTTTAGAAGTAGATTCCAGAATAGAAGATATTTCTAATTTAGACACTCTATCTTTACCAGAATTATTGACAGGTGGAGAAGAAAAAAACGCCACATCTATTANAAGGTGGTAGTGTCTTGAGAATATCTCAACCAGGACATTTATTAAGTTTAGAAGTAGATTCCAGAATAGAAGATATTTCTAATTTAGACACTCTATCTTTACCAGAATTATTGACAGGTGGAGAAGAAAAAAACGCCACATCTATTATTGTTAATAGTAATGGTGAATTAGAATTAACAGATAATACAATAATTGCCGATACACCAGGAAATGTATTTATTTCTGGAAAGATAGATTTATCAAATCAAGAGTCAGAAAGTAGAGGAAAGTTAGAAATTAAGAGCGCAGTCAATGTGACATTAAAAGAAAATATTTCTGCGGATGGTGCGATAAATATTGAAGCGACGGGAGATATTATTGCTACGGGTAGTGGAATTAAAGGTGGTGGAGAAAGTGTTTCTTTGTCTGCCACTAATATTCGGATAAATGATGAATTTGATGAAACTTCTGGGGATGCGGATATTAAGTTAGAGGCGACAAATGATATTACTGTTGAGGATATAGAGGATGATGTGTTGGAATTTCAACCTGGGGGTGGCGAGATAGAAATTCGTGCGGATGTGGATGGGGATGGAGTCGGTGTTGTGGAGATGTTGGATAATGAGGCGGATGTTGGGAGTAACCCCGATACCTTTGAGAATGGGGCGGATACTATTAAGACAAATGGGCGGAATTTGACTATTGCTGGTGCAGGTATTGTTTTGGGGAATATTGATACTTCTGGGTTGCCTATTTTTTCTGGTGGGGAGTTGTTGGCAACTATAGATGTGGATGAGGGGGGAGCGATATCAGCAGAAGGTACAGATACTGCAACCTTTACTTTTACTGTAGATGGTGACTTAGAAACTGTAAAGAATCTAGATGTACGCTTTTCTGCGGAGCATATTTTTAATTCAGACTTAGAAGTTTATCTGAAATCACCCGAAGGGCAGGAAGTAAAATTGTTTGCTGGTGTTGGTGGTAATGGACAAAACTTTCAAGATACTGTTTTGGATGATGATGCTTCTAGAAGTATTGACTCTGGGTTTGCTCCGTTTGATGGTACATATCAGCCCCAAGGAAGTTTAGCAGAATTTAATAGAGAAAACCCCAATGGAACTTGGATTTTGAGGGTTACAGATAATTTTGAAGAAGATAGTGGCACTTTGTACAGAGCAGGTGATGGTGCACCTTGGGGAACTACCACAGGTACACAACTGTTGTTGCGTAATTCTACTACTTTAGTAAGTGGAGGAGGAAATAGTGGAGGAAATAGTGGAGCAATTAATCTAGAAGCAACTCATGGTGACATTAATGTAGGAAATATTCGTAGTTTGAGCGAAACTGCTGATGGGGGAAGAATTAACCTAAAGGCTAATAACAATATTATGACAGGTCTGATTAATTCTAGTGCTGTTGAGGGAATTGGGGGTGATATTAATCTTAATGCTATATCTGGTAATATTAATACATTTTCATTAGATACTTCATCTATTGATGGAAATGGGGGTGAGATTACTATCTCGACTCAGACTGGTGATATCAATACCCATGGTGATATCAATACCCAATCGCTCAATTCCAGCTCGTCGTCTAGGAATGGGGGTGAGATTACTATCTCGGCTCAGACTGGTGATATCAATACCCAATTGCTTAGTTCCAATTCGCCTTATGGGAATGGGGGTGGTGAGATTACTATCTCGACTCAGACTGGTGATATCAATACCCAGTCGGTTGACTCTTCGTCGTCTAGGAATGGGGGTGATATAACTATCTCG
>NZ_LGSU01001028.1 GCF_002260545.1 Hydrocoleum sp. CS-953
GATAATTGATAATTGATAATTACCTCTCCCTAAAAGGGAGAGGATTGACGAATAAGGAAAATATCTATTTTTTTTCCCTTGAAAGGGGAGGCTTAAAGGCGTGAATGATCTAATGGTTTAATTATTAATTATTTCGGTAAATAACTTATTGGAGCCATCAATAAATATTGAAGTGTTTTGTAAGAAAAAAGCACGCTTATTGAGTACCAAAAAATCTTTGTGGAAAGCTACTATTTAATGCTGTTTCCGTTCTTCCCTATTCCCTTTTTAATAGCACTCAATTTCCACATCCCAGATAAAAACGCTATATATCTAATACCTTTTATGGAACCACCAATTGAACGAATACGACTTTCTCAAGTAGCCAAAGAACAGTTAAGCAAGCTTAAACGTAATACTAAAATTGACCAGTGGAATATCCTTTGCCGTTGGGCATTCTGTTGTTCTTTAGCAGAATCAAGTATTCCCTCTCCAGTGCCAATTCCTGCTGATAGCAATTTAGAATTAACATGGAGAATTTTTGGCGGGAAATTTTCTGACATATTATTGTTAGCTCTTAAGCAACGTTGCTATAATGACGAAATAGGTATAGAGCAAGAAACTTTGGCCACCCAATTTAGACTGCATTTGCATCGAGGCATTGGATATTTAGCTGGCAACCAAGATATTAAAAAGATAGAAGACTTAATCGTAACTGTTATTTCCTAATAATCAAATCTCTACTCTCTAAAGAATNCAAGAAACTTTGGCCACCCAATTTAGACTGCATTTGCATCGAGGCATTGGATATTTAGCTGGCAACCAAGATATTAAAAAGATAGAAGACTTAATCGTAACTGTTATTTCCTAATAATCAAATCTCTACTCTCTAAAGAATAATAATACTATATAGTAGTAGTTATTTGAATGAAATAAATAAATAAATTAATTAATTGAGGCATTCTAATCATAAACTTAAGGTTAAAACAGCTATAATTTCAGTCAAAAAAAAAGTATATCAGAAAGAGAGAGGAAAATAATTATGCTAGTTAATTCTAAAAATAAATATATAAATATTATGGAACAGATGGTAGCAGATGAAGTAAATCGTCAAATTACTTTACTGCCTCAAAAGTTAGCCAAATATATTAAGCGAGCTGATGTAGAAACTTATGCTCTGAATCGTCTTCCGCCCCTATATGCTTCCAGTAAGGAAGGTTGGAAATTCCAAACAAAAAAAGCAGAAGAAGATTATCAAAAGCAGATTGTTGCAGGAGTACGTCATGCTTTTGCTGCAGTACAAAGAGATCTTCTGAGAAACTCAACTCCTTTATTTGTAGAAGAAACTCAAAAAGCATCTTCTTCAGATTTGGAAGAAGACAGCAGTAAAAAATATAGCTGGCATCACGATCGCTACTATCGCCTAGGGGCTGCAAGAAGATAAATATATGTTGTTATTTTGCTGGAAATGGCTGATAGTTAGTAATTTACAAATAGCCATTTTCTGCAAATTTATGATGTTTTGGAATTAGAATAATTTTNTACTATCGCCTAGGGGCTGCAAGAAGATAAATATATGTTGTTATTTTGCTGGAAATGGCTGATAGTTAGTAATTTACAAATAGCCATTTTCTGCAAATTTATGATGTTTTGGAATTAGAATAATTTTGACTAATAACATTAACTATTTAACTAATTTTCTTGTCGCCATCAAAAACGGTTATTTTAATTAATTAAATTTTATTTCAGGTTGATGAGATAGAGTTATCTTAACATAACTGTCCAAATTTCTTATATTCCCTATTCCCTACTCCAGCAAAATTCTTTAACTCATCAAGTTACAAACTACTCTAAATGTTTAATAACAAAGGGAAAAAATGTGCAACAGGGCCTTGACCGTGACCAATTTTCAAAGCATATTTTAAAGCATTTGTGACATAATCCTTAGCCAATTTAACAGCAGAAAATAAATCTTTTCCTTGGGCTAAATTAGCTACTATTGCTGCTGAGAGAGTACAACCAGTACCATGAGTATTATTAGTCTCAATTGTGGCAGTTCTTAAAATTTCAAAACGCTCACCATCAAACCAAACATCTGCTCCTCGAAAATTATTTTTCAAAGCGCCCCCCTTTACCAGAACAGTCTTTACCCCTAAATTGTAAATTTTCTCAGCTGCCAGTTGCATATCATTAATATCATTAATATCTAAACCCCCAAAAATCTCAGCCTCATAAATATTAGGAGTAACAATACTGGCCTTTGGTAGTAAAAAATCCCGTAAAGCTACCACCGCCGAATCATCAATCANCCTCGAAAATTATTTTTCAAAGCGCCCCCCTTTACCAGAACAGTCTTTACCCCTAAATTGTAAATTTTCTCAGCTGCCAGTTGCATATCATTAATATCATTAATATCTAAACCCCCAAAAATCTCAGCCTCATAAATATTAGGAGTAACAATACTGGCCTTTGGTAGTAAAAAATCCCGTAAAGCTACCACCGCCGAATCATCAATCAACCGAACACCTGCACGGGAAACCATTACTGGGTCTACCACCAATTGTTTTAAACTTAAAGCTTCCACTACCTCAGCTACAGCCAAAATAATCTCTTGGTTCAGTAACATTCCTGTTTTAGTCGCGTGGACACCTATATCTTTAACAACAGCTTCAATTTGTGCTTTAACTGCCTCTGGCAACAAAGCATCAACCCTATTTACCCCCAAAGTATTTTGAGCAGTAATACAAGTCAAAGCACTTGTACCATGAACACAATGAAAAGCAAAAGTACGCAAGTCTGCCTGAATACCTGCTCCACCGCCACTATCAGAACCAGCAATAGTCAAAGCAACAGGAATACTTGATGCCATCAAATCAGCCATAACAATTGATATAATAAATAGTAGTGCTTTCAGGAATTTCCTAGTTGAGAGAGGGAACAGGCAACAGGCAACAAGAAACAAGTAAAAGGCAACAGGAAGTTAATAGAATATGTAATTAATTTTGTATAGGAACTTAGATTTATTAGTTTTAATATAAAACCAACAATTTTATCCCCCTATTCCCTATTCCCTATTCCCTATTCCTTTTCTATATCCAGAAATCTCTTTTGCTTTCATCTTACCGAAAAATCAAGGTATAAAGCCTGTTATTTTAAGGATAAAGGAGAAAAAGAAATAATATTTCCTTATATTCAATTCTGTTACGGTTTTAATCAGAGGTAATTATCCATTAATGAACTATCTATTAGTAGGTGGAGTGCGTCGCCTTTGCAGAAAGTCAGGAATATCTAATCCTGGTAATTTTTTCTGTGGCTCAGTAGTTTGAGTAGGAGTTTGAGTAGGATTCGTTACTGGTCTTCTTGGTTGTACCTTTTCCTGGGTAGGTTGAGTTTGTACTTCCCCACTAAAACCAGTAGCTATGACAGTAATTTTGATTTCTCCCTGAAGTTTATCGTCAATTACAGCCCCAAAAATAATATTGGCATTAGGATCGACAACTTCATAGATAATCTCAGCAGCAGCATTAACTTCATGTAAGGTTAAATCAGTACCACCAGTAATATTAAACACAACTCCTCTTGCTCCTTCAATAGAAGACTCAAGCAAAGGAGAAGAAATTGCCATATTAGCTGCTTCCCTTGCCCTAGACTTACCAGACCCCATACCAATTCCCATTAACGCCGAACCAGCATCAGCCATAACTGCTCTAACATCAGCAAAGTCAACATTTACTAATCCCGGCACAGTAATAATATCTGAAATCCCCTGTATACCTTGACGCAAAATATCATCTGCAATTCTAAAAGCTTCTTGTACAGGAGTTTGTTCATTAATAACAGATAGCAAGCGATTATTAGGGATTACGATTAAAGTATCTACTCTAGTTTGTAGAGCAGTAATTCCTTCATCAGCTTGAGTAATTCGGCGTCGTCCCTCGAAAGTAAAAGGGCGAGTCACAACCCCTACTGTTAGAGACCCTGCCTCCTTAGCAATTTCAGCAATAACTGGAGCAGCACCAGTACCAGTACCGCCTCCCATTCCAGCAGTAATAAACACTAGATCGGGATGGTCTAAAGCATTAGCTATTTCATCTCTAGATTCTTCCGCTGCTTTTTGACCAATAGCAGGATTACCCCCTGCCCCCAAGCCTCTTGTCAGCTTTTGTCCAAGTTGTAGGCGTTTAGGAGCATGGGACAGAGTTAAGGCTTGGGCATCTGTGTTAACCGTCCAAAATTCTATACCAGAGACCTCACTAGCAATCATTCGGTTAACAGCATTGCCGCCACCCCCTCCCACACCAATTACTTTGATTTTTGCCGCATTGCTTGGCACGATATCATCACTCCTGGATTCTTCTTTTGTTATACCTTTGGGGTCATAATCTTGTTCTCCATACAATCCTGGGCTATTACGAAATGGATTAGAGACTTTTTTTGGCAATGGAAAACTTCCTTGTCCTTGAGATTGGGGACTTTCATTATTGACCCCTTGTTGATTATTCACTATCATTATTGGGGATGGTAGATATACAGTTTTTTTTACTCTAAGTTAGTTTATAGCTTACCAGGATAGCTCTTGGCAGAGATTAATCAATCATNTTCCTTGTCCTTGAGATTGGGGACTTTCATTATTGACCCCTTGTTGATTATTCACTATCATTATTGGGGATGGTAGATATACAGTTTTTTTTACTCTAAGTTAGTTTATAGCTTACCAGGATAGCTCTTGGCAGAGATTAATCAATCATATTCTAAAATATGTTGCACTATAATCCAACAACCGGACTATGTTTATTCATTTGTTTATTCGTTTTGCTTTTTTGGGAACTTTCCTAATACAGAAGCGTCTTTAATAAAATTTTGATATATTTTTACCGAAAAATTAAGGTTTAAAGCTTATCCTTGACTGTGCCACGGCCTGTCGCCCTACAGGGGAAAAAAATTTCCTTTTAATCAATCCTTCTATTACAGAAGAGGTAATTATTAATTATTGAAAGTTTTCTGAAGATTACCATTAGAAACCTTTGATAACTATTTTATTAGTTTGAAAAAAAATAGGATTAAATTAACCTTAGAGTTTTTTTGTAACTCAAGGCTAATTCTCAAAATACTTTTAAATTAGAAATTTTTATAGATTTAATTTGACTTAATTTTAATTGCTCTAGATTTATTCGGTAACTGAATTAAAGGAGATTGTGGATTTTTTAGATCAATATAGGCCATTCGCCGAATATCAATTTTATTCGGTAATTCTCGCATCTGGTCTAAGACATTTAATTGTTCGCTAAATCGAGAACTATACTGTCCGAGATGTACTAATCCTAACTCAGTTGTCAGAATTAAATTTCCTGGATCTTCCCAATTAATCTCAAATACTTTAACAGGACTACGACTTAAACTTTGGTATAGAGGATGCCAATATTGACGATATTGTTCAGTAAAACCAATTACTTTTAGAGTAGGTAAAGATCCAGTTCTTTCTAGAGCAGAAAAACTTTCTAGAGGTATCCAGTTGCCATAAGCATCTAACCATCCCATTTTTTGTGAGTTACCATTTCCTACCTTGCTTTTGAATTGAGTAATTGCTACAGGGCGTCTTTCTGTAATCTCTATCCTTAAACTCAGAGGAAATAAATGACGACTAATTTTTGCCTTAGCAATTGGACTATGTGATTCTAAATTCTGAGCTAATATTTGTGGTTTAATTCCCCAAAGAGATTGAGGATAATCTAAAGTGATTAGAGATAATATTGCTCTGTCTGAAAGCAATTGATTACCCTCTACAGTTAATTGTTCTTGTTTAGTTATTAGCCAAATTGGCTGACTAATTGCCCATAGTAGACCTGATGCTAAACCACTAACTGCTAGTATTTGCCAGATTATAATTACTAATTTTAAACGTCGTTGACGGCGTAATGTTTGTCGCCGACTTGCTAAATCTGATTGAGAAACCGATCCAATACTATTAGCCATTTACTTAATTTATACTAAATATCAAAAAGTTTGCTAAATATCCTCAAACAAGGTATTAGGTGTGATACAAATTTATAAATGTTTGGTACAAATAGCTAGGCTATTTCTTAGAATTCAGGAGTCATAATTAATAGATTTGATACCATTTTTTATTTCGTAAGTTCTCCCCAACCCTTAAATATATAGCAATT
>NZ_LGSU01001029.1 GCF_002260545.1 Hydrocoleum sp. CS-953
GTTAGGCGCGGAGATTCTCCTGAAAACAGGATTCTTGGTTCAATGAGTCCACTTAAATCAGATACCTTGCGATACCTAAGCCAGAGATGGTTCTCTCCCCAAGCGTTTACTCTATTTCAAGAGCCTGTGGACCTATGCCCTACGGTACAGTTCAAACCTAAAAAAACTTTGGTTCTCTGGTACTTGTTGCTTAGAGCTTTTCCATACACAAGCATTCGGAGTGCAAAACCCCATAACTCTTCTCTTGGTCAACATTCCCTCTCTTGGTGCGCGTTCCGCAAGCGAGCTGTCGTCGTCGCGGGGTCGCACCGCAAGCGAGCTGACGGCGACGCGGGGTCTGACCGCATTTTTCAAGGTAAATGGCGCTACTGATTAAGTAGCTAGGTTTTTAGAGTGGTTGAATACCTTTCCACTTTTTCTAGCATCACACAAAGTCCCCCTAAAAGGGGGAGGCTTTAAACCCAATTTTTCGGTAAAATCATACATTTATTCAGCAACGTAATATTAAAGATAAAGATAAAGTAGTCAACATTACTAGCGCTGACATCCTCAAATTCTCAAGTCTTTGGTCTTTGCTGCGAATTGAANCGCATTTTTCAAGGTAAATGGCGCTACTGATTAAGTAGCTAGGTTTTTAGAGTGGTTGAATACCTTTCCACTTTTTCTAGCATCACACAAAGTCCCCCCTAAAAGGGGGAGGCTTTAAACCCAATTTTTCGGTAAAATCATACATTTATTCAGCAACGTAATATTAAAGATAAAGATAAAGTAGTCAACATTACTAGCGCTGACATCCTCAAATTCTCAAGTCTTTGGTCTTTGCTGCGAATTGAACTTCTATAGCAATGAGCGCTGGTATATTTACAAATTGTAGTAGGGGCCAAGCAGCTCAAAGTCTTATACTATCGGCAATTTCTGCCCCCTGTTGCCTGTTCCAATAGTGCCTGTTCCCGGAGCACAGCGCTATATACATCGCTAATCCGACGGCTACCCTATCTAAGATAAAAATAAAAAAGAATGCTACGAATAATTTTGCCTGCTTAAAATACTTTACTTATAAATATTTGACTAAAAATAGAGTTTGACTTTGACTAAATGATATATAGGCTATTCCTCCTGACTCCTGACTCCTTGAAACAGCCTAAGTATTTATAGCAAAAATTTTAGTATTTCATATAACTTCGCGCCTTCTAACTTCAGCTATAAATAGGTAGGCAAAATTAAACCTAAAATAACTGTAGAAAATAAATTTGCCCAAACCATTCTGACTCCTGACTCCTCTTTTATCTGATTCAAGTTTCATTAATATTATTTGTTACTACCTCTATAGGAGGTATTTCTTTAGATAAAGGTTTAATCTGATCTGGGTTGAAATTTAAGCTAGAAAACAAAGGCAAAATTTCCTTACTAAAAGCCTCTGCTGCCTTAGAACGATAACGATTAGGATTATAAATGACTGATAATATCCTATTAATAACAATCTGATCTATTTTAGCTGTAGTTAAAACCCCAATTTGTAATTCTTTTTCAATAGCAGAAACAGAAACAAAAGCCACCCCTAAACCAGACTGAACAGCATTTTTAATTGCCTCAATTGAATTTAGTTCCATCTCTACTTTCAGGCGGCGAGTATCAATGCCACTCTCGGATAATACTTGATCGATTACTTTGCGGATAGTAGATTGAGAGTCCAAAGTAATAAAATTTAAGTGATACAAGTCATCTTTCTGAATAGTCTCCTTTTCAGCCAGGGAATGAGAAACAGGCAAAATTAAGGCCAGCTCATCTTCAGCATAAGGAATAACTTCNTCATCTTTCTGAATAGTCTCCTTTTCAGCCAGGGAATGAGAAACAGGCAAAATTAAGGCCAGCTCATCTTCAGCATAAGGAATAACTTCCAAAGACTCTTGTAATTCTGGAGGAACTTCACCCCCAACAATAGCTAAATCTATTTGTCCATTAGCCACACTCCAAGCAGTACGACGAGTAGAATGAACGTGCAACTGTACAGCCACATCAGGATACTTTTGTCTAAACATCCCTATCATTCGGGGTAGTAAATAAGTGCCAGTAGTTTGAGAAGCACCAACAATTAAAGTACCTCCCTGGAGATTTTGCAAATCTTCGATCGCCCGGCAAGTTTCTTGACAAAGAGATAATATTTTCTCACCGTAAGTAAGTAGTAGATGACCAGCTTCAGTTAATTGTGCCCGGCGACCGCCACGGTCAAATAAGGGCACATTTAACTGTCTTTCTAAGTTTTGCACCTGTAAACTAACTGCTGGTTGAGAAACAAACAGACTATCGGCAGCTCGTTTAAAGCTACCTTCAGCAGCGATGGCTTTGAGAATGCGTAATTGGTCTAGGGTGAAAGGAAGCTCAGACATATTGTTAAAGGAAAAAGAAATTTAGGGAGTTGATGCCGAAAGGGTTTCCTAATCGACAAATTGCTGACCTAACTGCCTTTGATTTGACTCTATAGGTTGTTGGAGAGCAAGAAGAGAGTGGGAAACTGATGAGAAGTTTAAATTTATAGTCTTTTTCTGTATTAAACCAGGTTTTATGGATCAAAAAAATTGGGTCGCGCAACCCCGCTTTTTAAGGGGAAATGTCTTTGGAGCAGGGCGTAAATCCCCGTTACAAAAACAACTTATGTAGGGGCAAATGGCCATTCGCTCCTACTGACTTCTGACTTCTGACTTCTGACTTCTAACTTCGTTAAGGAACCCATTTGCTATCTTTGCCAAGATTAAGTTTTTCCATAAGGAGGTAGGAATATTAACTCAGAAGTCAAGAGTATAGAGGGAAGGAATAGAGGAAAAAGTTTGAAAAACACTTCCGATCTTCTCATCTCCTCACCTCTTCACCTTTCCCTCTTTTTATTAAATAGAACTCAACGGATTTTTATAGCAGTAGCCATAAAAATAACCTGAGAACTTATGGAACAACCGAGAGAAAGTAATATCAATAACCTGACTTTTGCCTTTTGCTATAAGTTGCCTATTGTATAAGTTTAGGAAAGGATTGAAAGAATCTTTCCACGCCCCATGTAAACCTTTCTTCTCATCCCCTGGTCTTTTCTGATTAGTTCATCAAGCTCCGATCTTCCTGTTTAGATTAAACTAAATCAGGACAAAAGTACCTGAGACTTATCTTGAGGATTAAGGCTAAAACTTACTAGAAGCATAGAGCTAACCTATAAGTCTTAGCTAGAAATTGAGATTTCCACATTCCTCACAAAAGTCAGTCAGGGCAAATGGCTATTCCCCCGTACATTCTTGCTATGACTCTATTTAAGAGGAGCGAGAATGCCCTGACTGTCCTGGCGAGTTCTATATACAGGNCAAAAGTACCTGAGACTTATCTTGAGGATTAAGGCTAAAACTTACTAGAAGCATAGAGCTAACCTATAAGTCTTAGCTAGAAATTGAGATTTCCACATTCCTCACAAAAGTCAGTCAGGGCAAATGGCTATTCCCCCGTACATTCTTGCTATGACTCTATTTAAGAGGAGCGAGAATGCCCTGACTGTCCTGGCGAGTTCTATATACAGGGTATTTCAGGTTTATGAGGTACAGCAAAAATAGTTTGTATACCAGTTTTTCAAATGGTGGAGATTTATCAAATTAAAGAATGTACCTCATTTACTGGCAATCTCCTGTAAATAATTTCTTGTGCAAATTAGCCTCCACACTCACTATATTTCCTTCCCCATTTAAGGGGTTGGCAGTTTACGTCCCCTTAGCATACTACTGGAGGAATCCTCAAAAAGTTAACTTTTATTATCAATTTTCGGTTCTCCTGTAGCCGTAATGATGAGAATCTTATTTTCTTCCTACACTTCCCACACTCCCCACACTTCCCACACTTCCTATACCATTACTATGCACAACCATCCAATTTTCTATAATGGCCATGTCTAATGATTCGTTAACCCCTAGCCATTTGATCATCTTGGGGTTACTGTTGAGTTTCGCGATCGCCCATAGTGGTTTAGCTGCTCTCCGTTCCTGGGCAGAAACCAAAATTGGTCCTAGACTCTATCGCATCTTATTTGCCCTAGTCAGTCTACCACTGGCAGTAGTTCTGATTGTTTACTTTTTCAATCACCGTTACGATGGCTTACAGTTATGGCAACTACAAGGTGTCCCAATTGTCAAACCTATAGTTTGGATATTATCAGCAATTTCATTCCTTTTCCTATACCCCTCTACATTCAATCTCTTAGAAGTTGCAGCAATTCAAAAGCCTGAAGTCCATCTCCATGAAACAGGGATTATTCGCATTACTCGCCATCCCCAAATGGTAGGCCAAGTAATATGGTGTATTGCCCATACCCTTTGGTTAGGGACAAGTTTTACTCTTGTTACATCAGTTGGCCTTATCTTACATCACTTATTTGGAGTTTGGCATGGCGATCGCCGACTTCAGGAGCGTTTTGGTGAATCTTATAAGAAATTAAAGTCTCGAACATCAGTTATTCCTTTTCTGGCAATTATTCAAGGACGTCAAACCTTAGAGCTGCATGAGTTTCTCCGATGGGCTTACCTTGGGGTAGGAATTTTTGTCCTTTTATTTTGGCAAGCTCATCCTCTACTAATCCGTGCAACTGGGAACGTATATTGGTAGCATGATCCCAGGATATAAAAAATTTAATTAATATAGATTCAAGGATCATGGTTTTGTCAGTTAGCGAAAAGACTTTTAAAGAAGAGGTCTTGGAATCCTCTCATCCTGTTTTAGTTCATTTTTGGGCATCGTGGTGTGGCCTTTGTAAAATGATTGTCCCCCAATTAGTTAAATTTCAATCTGAGTGGAATGGCCAATTAAAGCTAGTAGGGGTGAATGCTGACGAAAGTTTAAAACTGGCTAGTAAATATCAACTTAGAACCTTGCCTACCCTAATTCTGTTTGAAAATGGCCAAATAGTTAATCGAGTGGATCATTTTCAGGCACGAGAAGATTTCCGACGGACATTGGATGCTTTTATGTTGAGCTATCAAGACCGTCGCCTAACTCAACCTTTGGAACCTCAGTTAATTTCATTAAGTCAAAATTCAGGCATTAAGAAATCCCGATAGATTAAGTCTAGGGATTTTTTTTGATTGTTAAATATTGGGAGACTTATATCTGTGGCGGTGATTTTAATTATCAGTTAAGAGTTATCAATAGCAACCTATGAAACTAGAGGGTTAAAATACTGAAGTTTATTTTTTTCATTCCTTATCTAAGAGGTTGAAAGCTGTTAATGTTTAGCTTTCCTACGGAATGCTAACGCAAACGCGACATGTTTGCGGAGCATTCCCTATACGAAAAAGTGTTTCGCTGCCCATTCAGTAGGATAGCTCTTCTGTAATAGGCCGTTCCGATCCAGGAGGCTAGCTTACGGCTGAATGCTTACAATTTGAGACCTGATTTTTGGTCATTTTGTCTACTTAGCATAGACTAGCAATTTGTGAATAGTTAATTATACTGTTGCTGAGTATTAGATAAAGAGGTTAAAACTAGAAATGAAGGGAATAATGGTTTCCTTTCGAGCTAGTTTTAGCCTCTTTCAGTTTTCTATTGATTTAGATTTATACTTTACCGAAAAATAAAGGTATAAAGCTTTCTATTTCAAGAAAAAAATCTGTCGTTTAGTGCTCCGCACAATGCGCGTTTTTATAGCAGTTTTTATGTTTTTTAGAGTACAGAGATTTGGGTTTAAAGGAAGAATGAAGAAGGCTTTAGTTATCTAGGAGATAAGGAAGAAGGAAGAAGCAAGAAGAAAAGGAAAAACCTTAAATTAGGTAAATATTTCCCCAACTTTTACACGCTCCGATACCACCGGAGATGATATTAAACACTATGTATCTATAACGTTATAGTTTTTGAAGGCTATATATATAGAAGCCCTAAGCGTATCTCCAGAAAATAGGTCCAAGTCGAGAAGTAATTGATAATTTATGGGTAATAATTGATTGGATTTGGGATGAAAGGAGAGGTCTAATACACCCCACACTCCCCACACTCCCCACACTCTCTCTACCATTACTATGCACCACCACCAAAAATTCCTATAGGGGCTTGACACTCTCTGAAGTTTCTGCTATGTTAAATCGGTAAGGACTCAAAGAAGAATATTTCTTTACCCATCTTAGAATT
>NZ_LGSU01000103.1 GCF_002260545.1 Hydrocoleum sp. CS-953
TCCTGATTATCTATATATATTGAAATATTTTCGAGAATCTGCCTCAGATATTTTACTACTTTCTTTTTAATTTTTATCAGTTCATCAAAACTTTTATCCTTTCCTACTTCGGCAAAAGATTTAATACCATGTGCTAAATCATTTCTGTTATTCTTAACTGTCAATAAATCGCTACTATCAGTTTTTGTTTTTGCAGAAAATCCATATTCCTTAGCTGTTGCTTTAATCTTTTGAGCATCAATATTTCCCGAAAATAATTCTTCTTTATCAAATCCAGCAGTAATAATATCAACAGATATATCTACAACTTTTTGAAGAACTTTATCGGGGTTCCTCCGCTTCAAATTCTGAAGAACAATTTTCTTTAATTCTGGTCTGATTTTATCGAAGGAAACACTTTTATTTTTCATTTCATTAAATATTTCTTCAATAGCATCTCTCATAGTAGATTCTACTAAATTGTAAAGCAATAAAAAAGCACTTGCTTTCAGAGTTTTTATTAACTCTGGATCAATTTCTTTGACTTTCTTTTCTGCTTTACTTTCCATTGCTAATTTAGTTGTTCCTTGCTGTAGACTTTTGAGAAAAATAAAATATTTACCGACTTCTTTAGAGCGCTAATTAAAATCCTGAAATAAAATACTTGTCATTACTTAGCTAACAGTTTATCTCGCACATATTCAATTAGTGTTCCTTGCTGTAGACTTTTGAGAAAAATAAAATATTTACCTACCTCTTTAGAGCGTTCATTAAAATTTTGAAATAAAATACTTGTCATTATTTACTTAATAGTTTGTCTCGCACATATTCAATCCTCCCAATAACTTTTGGTCTAGAGTTACTAGCATCAGAAGTAGTGTGTTTTTTAAATTCTGGTGAATTTAGCCAATCCATTGATTTTGGTTTGAGATTTTTTCTTTTTCTTAAAGCAAGTGCAGTACCTACAGAAATAGCTTCAAATCTAATTCTAGGAATTTTTATAGAGTTTTCCCCTTTCCTAAATCCATAAGGTAAATTCTTTTCTGCAAAATCTAGCATTGACTCAAATTCTGCCTGCATTTTATTCCGGTCAAAATTATCCTCCTTATTGTGTATTTCTAAATAATCATTTAGAAATAAATTTACTTGACTTTCAAAATTTTGATAATTATTTAGATCTGCGAAAAAACGCAAAACAAATTCTTGAGGTTCTCGCCTCCGAATGAGAGCTTCAGAAAACGGACATAGCTCTCTAAATTTGGAATTTTCTGATAATTTATTAATCAAATCAAGAAAAGGTCCGCGTTGTATTCCTCTACGTTTTTCCATATCGTTTAAAATAACACTACCAGTATTAATTCTTTCAAACATATCTCGTCGGACTTCATCATCTGCTTTTTCTGTTAGTTGAATCATCCGAATGGTACTTCTATTGAAACGTCTTTGACGAGCAAGTGGTAAATCGGCAAAAGTGAAATTATTCAGCTTTTTTAGTTTTTCTAATCCGACTCAAGTCAGTTCATTATTAGAAAATTTATATAAACTGCGAATACGTTGGGTACTATCTACTATTTATAAACGTCCTAAATCATTTTCTTTGTCATAAATATCAGCAACAAATATATATGGTATTGGTAATCCTAAAAGCACAGATTATATAAATTTTGACTGCCTTTTTTCATCCCAAGCAATCTCTCTTTGATAATCAGGAATAAACAACTCATTAGTATCATCTTCTATTCCTTCCATATATTTCTGAACAATAACTTCTACTGGATATTCTTTCGTATCATAATCAACAGGTTTTTGCTTTTCCCTAATCTCAGCTTCAGCAGCTTCTTTTTGTTCATTAGTTATTTGGGATTTACTATTAGTAGCTTTTGACTTTGCTGACATATTTTTGTTTTCGGTAAAGTGCTTAATATTTAAAGTAAATTATAGCGTGAAATCCCCTTTATAAGAGAGTGTTTGTCAAGTAAAGATTAAGATTTTTAGAGTGCTTAATTTTCGGTGGGTTACGGCGGAAAGTTAAATTTTGGTTACGATTAATAGTTATTGTCGCCTAACCCTCCCCACCCTACGCCTGGCTTTAATATTTTTCGGCATTGTTTTCAGATTTAATTACTCCAGGACTTACGCAGAAACCGGGTTTATCAAGGAATCATTTGAAAAATAATAATCAGGGCAATAAACCCGGTTTC
>NZ_LGSU01001030.1 GCF_002260545.1 Hydrocoleum sp. CS-953
ATAAGTAAATGTTACTAAAATTACATTTTATCAGGTGTATTACCCAGGACAAATAATTAAATAAAGTTTCTAGTCCAATCTAGACAACAAACTATATCTTAATAAAAGTGAGCCAATGCCTCTCCCATTAAATGAGTGAGACAGTGAAATATTCTACCCTAATAGACCTACTTAAAACTTTATCAGCAGAACAACCAGAAAAACTAGCATACACTTTCTTGGTTGACGGAAAAAAAGAAGGAGAAAGCTTGACCTATGCTTCACTAGAGCGTCGAGTACGAGCTATTGCAGCATTGCTACAAAAACATCAAGTCAAAGGAGAAAGAAGCTTACTACTCTATCCACAAGGATTAGAAGCAATAGCAGCTTTTTGTGGTTGTCTATATTCTGGAGTCATAGCTATTCCTGTGCCACCTCCAGAAGCAGGTCGTCTTAAACGTACCTTACCTAGACTAAGAGCTATAGTTCAAGATGCTCAAGCTTCCATAGTTCTAACAACTGGTACCATAATTTCTCTTGTAGAAGAAGTAGCAGATGAGTTTCCCGAATTCGAGACAATGCGCTGGATAGATACTGAATCTGTTGACCTAGAGTTAGCTAAAGAATGGGTAGACCCTGAAATTACTAGCGATACTCTAGCATATTTACAGTATACTTCCGGTTCAACATCGACTCCAAAAGGGGTAATGCTTACCCATAAAAACTTGCTTCATCACTTGGGGTATCTACAGAGAGCTTGTGGGTACACGCCCGAAAGTATAACAGTAACCTGGATGCCTTTCTTTCACGATTATGGATTAGTGGAAGGAATGATGGAGCCTTTATTCAATGGGACTCCATGTTACATTATGTCCCCATTCTCATTTGTCAAGCAACCGCTCCGTTGGCTGCAAGCTCTTTCAAATTACAAAGCTACTCACAGTCAGGGACCTAACTTTGCCTATGACCTTTGTGTTCGGCGAGTTAAACCAAAACAACTATCTACATTAGACCTGAGTAATTGGGAAGCAGCAGGTAATGCAGCAGAACCTATTAATCCTAAAGTTATGGAGAGTTTCTACGAAACTTTCTCAGGTACTGGTTTTCGTTGGAATGCTTTTGCTCCATGTTATGGATTAGCAGAAGATACCCTCCTGGTATCAGCTAAACCAAAACTTACAGATCCTGTACTTTGTACTATAGATGCAACTGCTTTAGTAGAAGAAAAGAAAATTGTAGAAGTTTCTCACAATGAAACAGGGGTAAGAGCTTATCCATCTTGTGGTCGCTTAGTTTGTGAAACTCAGGTCGCTATTGTTAATCCAGAAACTTTCACAAAATGTGCAACTGATGAAGTAGGAGAAATTTGGGTATTAGACCCTAGTGTGGCTCAAGGATACTGGGAACGTCCGGAAGCAACTAAAGAAACATTCCAAGCTTATATAAAAGACAGTGGAGAAGGTCCATTTTTGCGGACTGGAGACCTAGGTTTTCTGAAAGATGGGGAACTATATATTACTGGGCGGATCAAGGATTTGATCATTATCCGAGGTACAAATCACTACCCCCAAGATATAGAGTGGACAGTACAACAAGTTCATCCCGCTCTCCGTCCAGACTATGGCGCAGCATTTTCAATTGAAGTTAAGGGTGATGAACATCTAGTAATTGTTCAAGAGGTGGAGCGTCGCACCCAAGATTTGGATACTGAGAAAGTAATTAATGACATCCGCCAGGTTGTCTCTGAGGACCATGAGCTACAAGTTTATGCTGTAGTTTTAGGTAAACCAGGAAATATTCTCAAGACCGCCAGTGGCAAGATTCAACGTCGTGCCTGTCGCTCAAACTTTTTGGCAGGAACACTAGATGTAATAGCTGACTGGAGTGAAAATCCTCAACTAACCTCTAAGTATCGCCAGTTACAAGAAGAAGTTGAGTCATTGGCATCTCAAGTGAAAAATAGCTAGTGGGACGAATGCCATTCGCCCCTACAAAAAAATCAGGAAATTTAGCATGGATAAACTAAAGCAATATTGGGTAGCTGAAGAACTAGAACGTGCTCTTGGCGATCCAGAAAATCCAGACAGTAAAATGTCTTTTAAAAGAGTAATTGAGATTGATGAGAGTGAAGAATTTCCCCATGAGGAAATTGCATGGCTCTATAACTGGAAACTACAACATTACTATGTGCCTGTGAATTGTGGTGGAGAGTTTACTTCTTTTGAAGAGTTTGTAGCTTTTGTTCGAGTTTTGTGTCGGCGCGACCAAACAATAGGAATTGCTTTTACTACTTTGTTTTGGTCTTTTATTACCTGGATGGCTGGTACAGATGAGCAAAAACAAAGGTTAGCAACTTATATTAAAGATGAACATGGAGCAATGTGTCTCGGTTACTCAGAAAAGGAACATGGTGCTGACCTAGTTGGTGGAGATTTAACGGCCACAAAAGTTCCAGGAGGTTATCTACTAAATGGAGAAAAGTGGCCTATAAATCGGGCAACTATTTCAGGAGTATCTTATATATTAGCAAAGACAGATAAAGAAGATGGCGGGGCTAGAAGTCTATCTTTATTTATGGTAGAAAAAAGCCGACTCGATCCAGCAAATTACTACAATTTACCGAAAATTCTTACCCACGGAATTCGAGCTTCTGATATGAGTGGGATAGGTTTTAAAGATTGCTTTGTTCCTGAAGATATGTTGATCAAAGGGGAAGGAGCTGGTCTAGAAGTAGCTCTGAAAGGATTTCAAATTACTCGAACTTTATGTGCAGCTTTTTCTCATGGTGCTGCTGATACGGCTTTAAGAACTACGTTAAAGTTTGCAATTAATCGGGTCATTTATAATAAGACAGTATTTGACATTCCTCAACCTAGAAAAATTCTTCTAGACGCATTTTTAGACCTATTGATTTGTGATTGTGAAACTATTGGGGCAGCAAGAGGATTTCATGTTATTCCCGAACAATTTAGTGTTTGGGCAGCAGTGGTGAAATATTTTGTCACTGTTCAGTTAGAAACAATGATTAATAATATTTCATCAGTGTTAGGTTCTCGTTTTTATATGCGAGAAGAACATGATTTTGGAATGTTCCAAAAAGTGCTGAGAGATAATTCAATTATTAGTGTGTTTGATGGTAGTACAACTGTTAATTTGCACGCTCTAATGTTGCAGTTCCGTCAGTTAACAAAACATCGTTCTCGACGGAATTCTGCTAAGATGGAAAAAATTAAATCTCGTCTGGAAATAATTTATTCCTTAGAGAAACAATTGCCTACTTTGGAACCAGAAAAATTAGAAATTTCAGGGCGGGGCGCTGATGATACTTTACAAGGATTAGAAATTGCATTAGAACAGTTAAAAGGTTTAAAAAATGCTAATATAGAACCATTAGTTCTAGAGCAAATTACGACCCTAACTGAATGTATCCTTGAAGAAGTAAATGCTCATGATCAACAAATTGCTAATTCAGCATTTGAGTTCGGTCACGACCAGTCACCAGAACTATTTGATATAACTAAAAAATATTGTGCTTTACACGCTGCTACTGCGTGTGTACAAATGTGGATTTATAACCGAGAATTACTAGGAGACTTCTTTGCTAGTGGTGAATGGTTAGTTTTAAGTCTAAATCGTCTACTACAACCTTTTGGGCATTCACAAAAAGTAGACCAATCCTACCAGGAAAAAGTCACTCAAGAAATGCTCAAACTTTATAAAGAAAATAAAGCTTTTTCTATTGTTCCTTTTCAATTAGCAAAAACTCAAAAACAGGAGAATATAACAAATGCAACAACTTCAGAACTCCAGCACGCTTAATGAAAATTCCCCAGTAGAAATTCTGCAAAACTGGATTAGGGAGAGACTAGCAGAACAACTTACTATTGATAAAAACACTATTGAGTTTGCAGATCCTCTAACTCGTCATGGTTTAGATTCTATTGATGCAGTAACTCTAGTGGGTGAATTAGAAGATGAATTAGATTTAGAATTACCTTCTACTTTGTTCTGGGATTATCCGACAATTGAGAAATCAGCTCAATATCTAGTGTCTGAATTTGATATTTCAGAAGCATTAGAAAATCTGGAATTTTCTGAAGAAGTAACAGAAAAAGAAGAAGAACCTGCTGCAAAATCTGGTAAAGGTTGGGGCGGTTTTTGGAAATAAGTAAGTGGTTCTTTATTAATGGATAATGGATAATTGATAATTACCTCTTTAAAAATTGATAATGAATAGTGGATAATGAAAAATATCTGTAATTATCAATGATTAATTATTATGAGAGGCTTTAAACCTTTCGGGATTAATTATCAATTATCCATTGGTAAAAACACTTAGTAGCACATAGACATCTCCAAGAAATAAAAGAATTTCCCTGAAAAGTTAGTATAACTTCTAGGACGCCGTAATTTCTGAAGATATTTAAGAGAAAAAGTCTTAATCATACCTGTAAAATTGAGTATAGATTAAGACTTTTTCTTGATAAAATGAGAAACAAACTGTAGTTACTAGAAAAAATTTGTCCTGGTAACTTGAAATTAATTTAACAGATAAACAAATGGCTCAGACCCTAAGTAATTGGGATAAGTTGCTATCTAGAGAGAGGAGGAAATAGTTAATTGAATTTTTCTGATTTTTCCTTCTGGTGGGTACTACTGATTTTTAGTGTGCCTTTCTTTAGTATTCGTGCTATAGGAAAAAATTTAAACCTATGGCGAGATTATTTTGATACCATCGGTTTGATGGTATTGTCTCTAACATTATTTTTAAATGCTAATGTAAAAAGTTTTGCTGTATTTATATTTGAAGTGATTTTCAACTACATAATGGTACAACTAATGTTCCAAAGACGTGGTTGGGAGTCAAGGGCGATCGCTACTTTTTTAATAGTTTTTGATGTAGCTGTATTAGCATACTTTAAATATCTCACATTTTTTGTAGAAGATGTAGTTGGTTTAGTAATAGCAATTCCGAATAATTGGCAACAAAGTTTTCCTTTACCTGTATATAAGACTATTCCACCAGGTATTTCTTTTTATACTTTCCAGATGGTGGCATTTGTTGTAGATTCTTTTACAGCAAAAAGTAAAAAGAAAAAGCAGATTAATTTTGTAGATTACGTTAACTTTATTGCATTTTTCCCTCAGATTGTAGCAGGTCCAATTGAAAGACGCAAACAATTATTACCTCAAATAGAATCTTTCCGGTTCAAATTTACAGCGGAAAATTTTGATATAGGTTTACGCTGGTTGTCTCTAGGTTTATTTATGAAATTTGTTCTAGCAGATAACATTACTCCATATATCGACCTGCAAGAAACGGCAAATGCTTGGTTGGTTTGGTTTCATGCTTTCTTGTTTACTTTAAGAATATATTTTGACTTTGGTGGATACAGCTTTATGGCTGTTGGTATAGCTAAAGTTGTTGGAGTAAAATTAGAACTTAACTTTCTTGCGCCATATACCTCTGTAAGTATTCAAGAATTTTGGCGACGTTGGCACATTACTTTGAGTAACTGGTTTAGGGACTATGTTTTTATTCCCTTGATGGGTGCGAATAAACAGTGGGCAGCATTCTATTTATTTATAACTTTTACTCTTTCAGGTTTTTGGCATGGTGCAGCCTGGAATTTTATTTTATGGGGAGCTTACCACGGCGCTCTATTATTGGTACTCAGATATGCAGGTAGATCGTTTCAGAGATTTGTGGGGAGATGGACTGCCAAAACTGAGTTTATATCCTGGGCCTTGACATTAATATCGGTAACTCTAGGTTGTTTATTTTTCATGGAAACCAATATTAGTAGGTTGGGTGTTAAATTACAAACTTTAGTTACGCCATGGGCATATTCATTCTCTGGAGTTATTGATGCCTTTAGTTCTTATAGTATAAATGAGGCTTATGCTTTAGCTTTTACTATGTTTCTAGCAATGGGGGCATTATTTTTAGAACATTTGGCAATCTGGCAAAAACGAGAGGAGTATGAAATATTATTGTCTCCTTGGGTATCCAGAACTTTGTTAGGTTTAACTATTTTATTAGGAGCGACTGTTCCTTCTGCATTTATTTACTTCGAGTTTTAGTTGGATTACAGTTAGTAATAGAATTGGAAAAATCTCTGAGTTTGGAGTTTTAAATTTAAGAATATTTTTTCTGAGAAGATTATCTAAATAAATACCTATTAAGG
>NZ_LGSU01001031.1 GCF_002260545.1 Hydrocoleum sp. CS-953
GGTTTGGTCTCCAAACCCTCCATAAACTAGGAGTTTTCGCTCTTTTCTGATGGTAGAATTATATCACTTCCGTTGCCCAGCGGACATGATATTAGAAGTAATTAATGACGAAAGTTGCATACATAAATAGTGCAGCGAAATTATATATGTTCAGGACTTATACCAATTCCCATGCATTAACGCTATACTTGGATAAAACTTCAATTATTAAGTAATTAAACTAAGATAATTACTTTTTTGTTAGAAAAGAGCAATTTTAGCATTAATTATTCTTGTTTGTAGGGACGCCCTTATGCAACGTCCCTACCTCCCCTACTCCCCTACTTCAATCAAATATAGAAAAGTTTTTGAGAAATGGTATTACGCAGAGGTACTACATATAGAGTTAAAAAACTATAACGTTATAGTTTTGAACGCTATAGAGATGGTTTTTGCGTAAGTCCTATATGTTGTTTGAGAGTTAACTGTAGGGGTTTGGTCTCCAAACTCCCACAACTCTACAGCGGAAGTCAGAAGTCAGAAGTAATATTATGTCCGGTTGAATAGCTATAAATAAGAAGGGAGGAGTCAGGAGTCAGGAGTCAGGAGTCAGGAGGGAAGAGAGGAAAAAGAAAGTATAAAAAGGAGAACGTTTTTTTATCACTAATTATCCGGACATAATATAATATCATCTTCAGATAACCAGTGATAAAAAAGTTTTTGCTTGACAGACTTTAATGATAACTATTCAACCCGACATGATATAATTGATGTTTTTCTGAGAGGAGTAACAATTGTTTCAATTCAAACTCAAACAGCATTGCGTAAAGCATTAATATCTGAACCACAAATTGCCTCTAAATTCTCAGTAATTTTCTCAATTTCCCAATCCCACCATTTAATTTCCAACAACTCTTTAATAATAGCTTCTTCAAATCTTTTCCTAATTTCTTTAGCAGGATTTCCACCCACAATACTGTATGGTTCAACATTCTTTGTTACTACAGATTTTGTCGCAATAATCGCTCCATTTCCTACTTGAATACCAGGCATAATTGTCGCTCCATAACCAATCCAAACATCATTACCAATAATAGTATTACCTTTGTATGGCCAAGAGTTAGGCATGGCTTTTTCCCAACCATTTTCAAACACAGGAAATGGATAATTTGTAAACCAGTCAGTCCGATGATTTCCACCATTCATAATAAATTTTACATCAGAAGCAATAGAGCAGAATTTACCAATAATTAATTTATCTCCTATAAAGTCAAAATGATAGAGAACATTCCGCTCAAAATTCTCTGGATTCTCAAAATCATCATAGTAGGTATAGTCTCCCACAATAATGTTAGGATTATTAATAATATTTTTTAAATAAACTAATCGAGTTTGATTAGGTATTGGATATTTCAGATTAGGGTCAGGACCGTTATTCATAATGTTGAAAATAAGGAAGAAGGAAGAAGGAGGAAGGAAGAAGGAAGGAAAAGATTGATTGAGAGAGCAATTTCAAATCAAAAATTTGGATAATAAAAATAAAGAGCAGTTGATATTAAATCTAGTAGAATCGGTGTTATTCAGTATTTAAAGATAAGAATAGGGGCGAATAGCCATTCGCCCCTACCCATTGCATAACTCTTGACTCAACCAAATTATTTAACTAAAGTAATAATTTACTTCAACACATACTTACTCAGTACCGCATATACTTCATTAATATTCACTGAACGATTAAATTCATGGCTAATTGGTTCTGACTCACTACCCACCCAAATTTTTAATTCTGCATCTAAGTCAAAATGCCCTGCACTTTCTTTGGAAAATTTAGTAATTTTTGAATAAGGAATAGAAAGAAACTCAATTTTATGCCCACTTACTCCTTGTTTATCTACCAAAATTAAACGCTTATTAGTAAACACAAACATATCCCGAATAATCTGGTAAGCTTTTTCAATTTGTTCTCCATCTACTAAAATTTCATTGAATAACTTATCTAGTTTTTTAGAATCAACATTAAGTTCGGAAGCATTGCCGAGCAAACCACTAATTAAACGCATATTTTACTCCTTTTAATATTATCAATATTTAATAAGCTTGACTATCAAATCATTGAGCCGAACATTATTTTTATCCTCTATTCTATTTTAACAAACCTAGTGGCGCTACGCGGAAGTTAAAAGCCTGAAAGGTTGCGAGGCGACAGCCGTGGGAATCTCAAAAGTCAAAAGTATTGGTTAGTAAGGCTTTTAGGATTTTGTAACTGGTTAGTTATTTACGCTATCCTGCACTAGGCATCATATTAAGTTTGTGCCAGATTTTAACTTACCCACACCCATAAAGCTAGACGTGTTATATCAATTCCCAAAAGTAATTCTATATTTAATTAAAACTTCAGTTATTAGGTAATTACTTTAGTAGGATAACTTTTTTGATGATTTTAGGTAAGTTAACGTTAATTATTCTTGATTTTTACTTTTCCAGTAGGGACGTTGCATGCAACGTCCTTACACTAACCTACTCAATCAAATGTAGAAAAGTTTTTGAGAAATGGTATTACTATTTTAGCTGCAATAATTTTGAAAAAAGATTTTTTGATACCAATTCACTTTAAAGATGTCACAAATAGTTTCAAACTTTAAATGTGAAATAATTTCCTGAAATTAATGTATAGTCAAAGTTTTGAGCTGTTCAAATCTTGATTTAGACTTTTGACTTTGAGATTGCCACGGCTGTCGCCTCGCAACCTTTCAGGCTTTTAACTTCCGTGAAACGGTATGAATACCCTTACTTAAGCCAAAAATATGTCAGAATAAAGACATTTTATGTAACTCTGACTATAGTATTTCCTTATGTCAAAGGTCTACAGCACTAACGAGCTAATAAATATCTTAGCTGAAGAACGCCAAGCTTGTATACAAGGCCATCGTCTTAATTTGGCTGCAACCCCCCGTACTGGCAACCCAGTGGTTGACCAATTTCTCAAACCGGAGGCATTTCAAAAGTTTACTGCTTATCAAGATTTTAAAGCTGCTATCCATCGCTACCAAAGGGAATATTTGGTCTCTGGTATTGTGTGGCGACAAGTGACAGTTAATGAGAAAACTATTAGTTTTCCTGTGGTGCATGAACAGTTAATTGCCTTGTCGGATGATTTAGAAATTTTGCAGGGAGCAAAAGCTTCTGTGTTAGATTTTTGGAACCAAGTGACTATAGGGATGGATTTATATTTAAGTGTAAGTCATGGTCGAGAATTTCGCCCAATAGAAATAATTGAGATAGAGGCGATCGCCCAACGTACAGAATGGGCAAATATGTTGAAGTGGGAAAAATCAAATTTTCTGGAGATGCTGCTGCAGTTGGGATGGGGAAAACCAGAGTCAGCAGCTTATCGCAGAGGTTGGCCTAATTCTGGTAGTGAGTATATTCATGCTGTTAAACCTGGAAAACAACCTATTTGTTGAAATAGGGAATAGGGAGTAGGGAGTAGGGAGTAGGCAAAAAATATAATATTTATTCCGTTATTTGTACCACATTAACCTGGAATTTGCTGTATGTATTAATTATTCATTATTAATTAAAATATTAGGATTTTATCTAATGTCTCGAACTAGAATTTTCACATGGCGATCGCTCTTAACTATCAGCATTGTCTTTTTCTTAGTTTTAATACTGACAATTTTTACTATATTATCTTTTATTCGTCCCCCTCTAACTAACACAAATTTATTATTATTTCCTGGAGTTTTATATGAACGGATTGCTTTTTCTCAACCCCGTCCGATTATGATTCATGTTGTTACTATTGACCTTTCTACAACAGGAATGAAAGTATTAGTAACGCCCAGAATTTCTACTTCTCCAGACATGAAAATTTCCGCCCGGACTACTTCCGAATTTGTCAATGAATTTGATTTACAGCTAGCAATAAATGCCAATTTTTTCTACCCATTTTACGAAAAGACACCTTGGGATTTTTACCCTAAAAGTGGGGATTTAGTAAATGTAGTTGGGCGGGCAATATCTAATGGTGATGACTACTCTATAGTTGATAGAAATTGGCCGACTTTATGTTTTAATGTCAAGAACTATGCTCAAATATCAGATAATTCTATTTGTCCAACTCAAACTACTCAAGCTATTGCTGGTAATTTAATTTTAATTGCTAATGGTCAGGCAATTGCTGTGCCTGGAAATTCACCTTTTAATCAGAGAGCTTATCCACGGACAGCAGTAGGAATTAATCAAAAAGGCGATAAATTATGGTTAGTTTTAGTTGATGGTAAACAGCCTTTTTATAGTGATGGTGTTACTATGGCAGAACTACAGGAATTTATGATTAATTTAGGTATAGATAAAGCATTAAATTTAGATGGTGGAGGTTCAACAACTTTAGTGGTAAGACCTGATTCTCAAGGGAAATTATTAAATTCACCAGTTCATACTCTTATACCTATGCGTCAACGTTCAATTGCTAATCATTTAGGATTTTCTATTGTACCTTGAGCAAATTCATTGTCTAGGGAGTAGGTATAATTTCAACAATTAATTATTAATAAGTAAGCATTCAGCAGTCAGCATTAAGCGGTCAGCTATTTATTTTAGTTTCAGAAAAAAGCTTTAAAGGAATTGTTTTTCTTCTTTTGGTCGATTGAATATGGCTACGGGCGAAACGCGTTTCGCCCCTAAGACTCCTGACTCCGAGCGCGATACGATAACTAATTACCCGGATTCTATATAAATTGGATGGCGGGCAAGATGCCCGTACCACATTATTCTTGAAATCTTTTTAGCATATCTACTGCCATTTTTTGACGTTCTGAATCTCCATCTAATCCAAAAAGAAAAGCAGCTTGCTGAAAATTTTCCGTTGCTTTACTTTGATTTCCCATTAAGTAATAAACTACCCCTCTATTAAAGTAAGACTTAGGATTATTAGCATCAATTTTGATAGATTTATTTAAGTCTTGTAATGCGTTTTGCTTTTCTCCTAATTGTAGATATTCATCGCCTCGATAATAATAAGCTTGAGAATTTTTAGGATTCATTTCGATAGCTTTATTAAAGTCGGCGATCGCTGCTCTTTTCATTCCCACTTGAGAATAAGCAACTCCCCTACTTAAGTAAGTTTCACTCTGACCAGGATTGAGATTTATAGCTTTATTTAAGTCTTTAATTGCACCCCAATAATTTTCTTTTTCTATCTTTTTTTTAGCCTGGTTATTAATTTCAATTGCCTGTTTTGCCAAATTAAATCTTTTAGTTATTATTTGATAATTTTCCCGATAAAGTTTTAACTTTTCTCTAGCTTCTAAATATGAACCGCTCTCTTGAGGAATCTTTTCTAATAAATTAATTGCATATTGCCATTTTGCTTGTGCTTGATACCAAGTATTAACAGGATGGGGTGGATTTTGTACTAATAAAGCTGCTGCCATTGCGGACTCTTTTGCTAACTTTAAATATATAAATCCATATTCTTCTAAATATAGCTTTCTCTCTATTGCCGTCAGTTGATAATTTAGTTTAACTATTTCTCTGGATACAGGTTGTAAGGGTACGCCAGGTAATTGAATAGTTTGTTCTAAAATGGCTATTGCCTCAGGCAATTGATTTCTTGCTAGCCTAAGTTTATTAATATTGAAATCTTGGTTAATATTTTCTAAACTGGCTATTTTTCCTTGAGCTATAGTTATGGATTTTTTTTGTACATTATTTAACCAAACAATTGAACCGCCGTAACCTAAAGCCAGGATAATTAGAATAAATGTAATGGGGTTTCTCTTACCCATGCTTGCTCCTCTCAATTTGATCAATATTTTTTATCGCTTATGGCTGTAGATAGTTTACCTGAATACAAAAAAATTTATTGAATAACCTGATAAGTCAGTATACACTTTAACTACCCCGGCGAGAAGTCCCGCGCTCTCCCGTAGGGGAGCGTCGGGAGTATGTCAAGTCGCCAGATGTAATTAAATGTCACTATGTCCGAAGCCATTGGATTGAGGGTAAAGCAAGCAATATCATGGGTTTGAGCTGTATAGAACCCCTGAAGGGGTTCTATTTAAAATTAGAGATTGAGAGTAGGGGAGTAGGGGAGTGGAGGTAGGGACGTTGCATAAGGGCGTCCGTACGGGAGTGTGGAGAGATGGGGAGATGGGGAGATGGGGAGATGGGGTGTATTAGAT
>NZ_LGSU01001032.1 GCF_002260545.1 Hydrocoleum sp. CS-953
AATTATCAATTATCAATTATCAATTATCAATTATCAATTATCAATTATCAATTATCAATTATCAATTATCAATTATCAATTATCAATTATCAATTATCAATTATCAATTATCAATTATCCAAAGCTTTGCTCGTCTAATCCTAAAAACTCCTAAAAGTCAAATAATTTGTCAATACTATTCCTTTGAAACTCCGAGATGAAAAGGTTTTCTTTTTTCTCTTAAGTTTTTGCGTGCCTACATACTAAATTATGTCTATCTAAGAACTGCTTAAAAAATTCAAATTTTCTCAGTTTGCTAAATAAAATTATTCATCTAGAGAAAGACACAAAAAAATTAAATTCAGGTACAAATCACATTCTTTCCAAAACAGAAATTCCCAATAAAGACAAACCTAATTTTAAAGTTCTTGCCGTTACATCACATAACAATAAGCGAGAAGTACGCAAAGGTTCTTCCGACTTTAAAACCGGACAATTTTCAAAGAACTTATTAAACTTTTCACTCAACTCATATAAATATTCACAAAGACGATTAGGCAACAATTCAACAGACACAATATTCAATACTTCATTCAACTGTAATAGATGTTTTCCTAAAACCAACTCTTGCTCATCCTGCAAAATAATTTTGCCATCCTTTCTCAACATTTCAAAATTAATTTCTCCCTTCCGAGCAATTCCTTGAACCCGCACATAAGCGTATAACAAATAAGGAGCAGTATTACCCTGCAAAGCTAACATCTTATCGAAACTAAAAACATAATTACTATTCCGATTTTGACTCAAATCTGCATATTTAACCGCACTTAAACCAACAACCCGAGCAGCATTTTCAATAAACTCCTCACTCTCAGAACGATTTTCCTCTTTTAACCTTTTTTCCAAATCATTTCTCGCCTTATTTATAGACTCATCTAATAAATCTCTTAACCTCACAGTTTCTCCAGAACGAGTCTTTAATTTTTTCCCATCTTCTCCCAAAACTAAACCAAAAGGAACATGAACAACCTCTACATTTTCTGGTATCCAATCAGCCTTTTTTGCCACCTGCCAAACTTGAGCAAAATGATTAGCTTGACCAGAATCAGTAACATAAATTAATCGGTTTGCTTCCTCTTTTTCAATTCTATGAACTAAGGCAGCTAAATCAGTTGTCGCATAATTATAACCACCATCCGACTTCTGTACAATTAAAGGTAAAGGCTCACCTTCCTTATTAGTAAATCCCTCCAAAAATACACATTGAGCACCATCATTTTCCTCTAATAAACCTAACTTATTTAACCCCTCCACAATCCCAGACAACATAGAATTATAAAAAGACTCTCCCCGCTCATTTAACTTAATATCAAGTAAGTCATAAATAACTTTAAATTCCCGTCGAGATTGATTACATAAAAGTTGCCAAGCATAATTACTATCCTCAGCACCTGCTTGTAAACTTACTACTTCTTTTCTAGACTTTTCCTTAAAATTTTCATCCTCATCAAACCGTTTTTTTGACTGCTTATAAAAAGCAACTAAATCTCCTATATCTAAAACATCAGCAGTCTTTAAAGCTTCCGGAAAAGCTTCCCGTAAATAAGTAATTAACATTCCAAACTGAGTACCCCAGTCTCCTACATGATTTAGCCTTAGTACATCATGTCCCTGAAATTCTAATACCCTTGCCAAAGAATCTCCGATAATTGTTGACCTTAAATGTCCAACGTGCATTTCTTTAGCAATATTAGGACTAGAAAAATCTATCACAACTCGCTGGGGATTTTTAGCCGGGGAAATATTCAGCCTTTTATCTTTAATTATTGCCTCTAGGCAGGTTTCGATATATTCTGGTTTAAGACTAATATTGATAAAGCCAGGTCCAGCAATTTCTGGTGAAAGACAAAAGTCGGTAATGTCAAGATTGTCGATAATTTGAGTAGCGATCGCCCTTGGTTTATCCTTTAATTTCTTGGCTAAAGACATCGCTACATTACATTGATAATCTCCAAATTTGGGATTACTTGCAGGAACGACTATTGGATCTGTGCCTGCTAAATTTTGACCAAAGGCAGCAACTAAAGCTTTGTCAAATTTACTTTTGAGTTTTTCAAGAGTAGGTTCCATTGTTATGTTTAATATTTTCAACTTTTACAGATAATAGCCTTTTGTCATGAGAAAAAACATTAATATCTGATACACTCCCATTTGAATCTTGAGCAATTAAACTTATAATTTTTGATAATTCTTGGTGGTTAGTGTGGCCATTTCAGTTATCAGTTATCAGTTATCAGTTATCAGTTATCAGTATCTCTAACTGCACTATTTAGCTTGAAATACCGAAGTTGATTTTTTTCATCCCCTATCTAAGGGGAGACTATTGATCTAATTTTTTGGTCATTGTAAGATAGATATATTTTTTTGACGTAAGCTACAAAAAAATATAGGACATGAAACAAAAATCACGGTTGTAAATTGCTGAGATTTTTCTCCTGTTTACTGCTCCTTGATTCTGTAGGAACTAAAACTTAATTACCACAATCTTTGTTTCTATCTATGATGTTTCTTAGGATAGTTAAGTAAAGTTGTCTTTCTTATTTCCTGTTCCTAGTAATCCCTGTTTCCTAAAATCTAGATTTTTCTACCTGACTAACACCTGAGAATTACTATAGTCACTTTCAAGCTATCTGAATTACAAAAAGCTGGAAATTGTAGCTTACATCAAAAAAATATAGAACATGAAACAAAAGTTACGGTTGTAAATTGCTGAGATTTTTCTCCTGTTTACTGCTCCTTGATTCTGTAGGAACTAAAACTTAATTACCACAATCTCTGTTTATATCTATGATGTTTCTTAGGATAGTTAGGTAAAGTTGTCTTTCTTATTTCCTGTTCCTAGTAATCACTGTTTCCTAAAATCTAGAATTTTGTATCTCACTAAAACCTGAGAATTACTATAGTCAGTTTCAAGCTATCTGAATTTTTTCGGAGAAATTTTTTATCAATTCNGTTAGGTAAAGTTGTCTTTCTTATTTCCTGTTCCTAGTAATCACTGTTTCCTAAAATCTAGAATTTTGTATCTCACTAAAACCTGAGAATTACTATAGTCAGTTTCAAGCTATCTGAATTACAACAAAAATTGAAATAGAAAAATTGAAAATAGTCTTATGTGTGATTTAGGACACTTAGATTAGTAATTATTATCTTATAGTTTTGTGATTTAGATAATGAAGATCGGATAATCATAGATATATAATTTTAAGAAATGTTAAGATAAATTAACATATCTGAGAAAAAAATACTACTTGAGGAAATTTATTATGTTATCTAGACGGACTTTCGACGATCATTCCCTTAGCGAATCTTTCTATCAAGCACTAATTAATCGCTTTTATGAAGCTTTGAGTTTTTCCACTCAATCCTTATTAAATGAATGTAGTTTTGGCTTTGCCCCAGATTCACTTGGAGTCAAAACTTTTTTCATTATTACTCCTTCTATATCAGATGCAGATAAATTAGGTCAAGATATTGAAAGTCTCAAAAATCGAGTAATTTCACTAATGCCAGGAGTAGGAAAACTTGCTATTTGTGTAAATCCACTGAAAGAGGAAAAGGAGTTAGAAACATCTAGAGATTGTGTTGATGAAAACCAAGAATTTCTACCACGGTATATGATGTGTAAAATTTTTCCTATAGATTTATCGAATCAAAATCTAGATTAATTTTTCCACNTATTGAAAGTCTCAAAAATCGAGTAATTTCACTAATGCCAGGAGTAGGAAAACTTGCTATTTGTGTAAATCCACTGAAAGAGGAAAAGGAGTTAGAAACATCTAGAGATTGTGTTGATGAAAACCAAGAATTTCTACCACGGTATATGATGTGTAAAATTTTTCCTATAGATTTATCGAATCAAAATCTAGATTAATTTTTCCACCTAGTATTAGATACTTTTGATATCTAAAACTTTTCAAATATTTTTTTTAGTTCAACCTCCGAAATAACTTTACCAGAAGGATTTTTAATTTCAACTTTGTCGTCGAAATAATTCCTACCTTTATTGTAGTCAATTGGTAACAAGATATATCTTCCTTGATAGAGAGTTTTATCGGAGGTAATAGTAAATTCTAAATCCTGATTATAAGTATTCTTTGTATACTGTAAATGTAATCTGGTGATAAATGCTTTTTCCTGGTTCATCCCCAATTCATTCAACTCTTGAGAATCTAACGGTATTGTATTACAAGGGTCACAAAAACCTGTATCCCAAGCATATTCTATAACTACAATTTCTTTGTTTGTAGCTTTAATAGTTGAAGTAAACAATTCTCGATAAAATTCGCCAAATTTTGGCTCTACTGTTTGTGGTACATCAAAGTTACTAGGAATCATTACATTTTCATAATTACTAACTTCAGCACGACCAGTTTCACTCAGAAAATAAACGATAATATTCTGAGTATCCTCTGAGTTAATTTTTCCCAATTGAAAAGGTAACATAATCTGAGGATAATTCTTGACAGTAAACTGAAGAGGTCTTAAATTTTGAAAACCTAGTTCTTCTTGTGCTTCTAAGTTAACTCTTACCACAAAAAAGAAAAGTCTCTTATTAATATAGGGTTGCATATATTTAGCAGCACCTCTAGGAATTTTATANGAGTATCCTCTGAGTTAATTTTTCCCAATTGAAAAGGTAACATAATCTGAGGATAATTCTTGACAGTAAACTGAAGAGGTCTTAAATTTTGAAAACCTAGTTCTTCTTGTGCTTCTAAGTTAACTCTTACCACAAAAAAGAAAAGTCTCTTATTAATATAGGGTTGCATATATTTAGCAGCACCTCTAGGAATTTTATACTGATTTTCCCTTAACCAACTTTCCAAAGAATTAGACTCAGTTGCACTTAAAATAACAATATCATATTCTCCCACAGTGAAGCTTTCTATAACTCTTACATTTTCACGAGGAAATTTACCTCTAGCTCCCCCTCCTCTAAGACCACCGTCTTCCTCATAACCATTATAAGAATCATATTTAACTAACCTAGGAGCAGTAAAATCATCTAAGCGTTGAAAAAGTTTTTGTGAAATAACTCTTACATCTTGTTTTTTTAGTACAACTGGTACTGGTAAAATTAGGGCAAATTCTTCAGGTTCCCCCTTATAATCAAAAGCTAAACTGTAAGTTGTTTGATTATCTTTATGAGCGATCGCCACTTGTGAGCGGTTATTAAACATTTCAGCATCAACTTTTGCTACAAAAAAGCCACAAAAACTTCTAACTTTTTTGACATCTATAGACATAGAAACTAATATTAAGCTTCCTATCACAGATAATTTGATAAATTTTTTCAGTCTGGGTTTGAAGAACATATCAGTTATTTAAGTTATCAGTTATTTAAGTTATCAGTTATCAGTTATCAGTTTATCCTACTTTACTAGGAAGCTTGAGATACCGAATTTCTTTCTTTATCTCTCCTTGAAAATAGATAATTTAATAATTTTTTTTAGCCTGAGTATGAAAAACATATTAGTCATTTCAGTGAGCTGTACCTTCTACTTCAGTTCCCGAAAAATCAGCAAATTTTCCAACTATTTTTCACCGAGACAAAGCGAGAAAATAATCTTCAGCTTCCCACTCTAGATAATTTGAGAAAAATTTTTACTCTGAGTTGAAAGAACATATCACTCCAGAAATATTAATCTGACTGCCAAAAACTTTTCAACCAACTATTTAAGCATTTAGCATTTCCATATCCAACTTTTCATCTTTCCCAAATTAGCAAAATTTCATCTAAAGAAATAGATAAAATAATCTTCAGCTTTCAAGTCTAGATAATTTGAGAAAAATCTGACTGTCGGAGTTGAGAGAACATATAAATCTAGAAATATTAATCTGACTGCCAAGAATTTTTCCATCAACCATTCATAAATTCCATCTCAAATTTTGCCTGTTCCCAAAAATCAACAAAATTCCCAACGATTTTTCACCTCCACAAACAGAGAAACTAATATTCAACTTCCGACTCTAGATAAATAGATAATTCGGTGATTTTTTTCAGTCTGAATTGGCAGAAAATATTAGTCAAGAAATATTCATCTAATTCCACATACTTTTTACATCAACCATTCATAAATTCCATCTCAAATTTTTCCTCTCCCCAAAAATCAACAAAATTTCCAACGA
>NZ_LGSU01001033.1 GCF_002260545.1 Hydrocoleum sp. CS-953
GTAGGGACGTTCCATGGAACATCCCTACAAAACTCAAGATTTATCTAAACTACTTTAAATGTACTCCCTAATTATCTGATTTGGAAATTATCCTCAGTAATAGTAGGCGCACCATCAAGGGTCGCAAACCGAGTAGACTCACCATCTACATTGTAGAATAGACCTCCAGAACCTTGACTGTAAGCAATGACAGCATCAGAATTACGAGCAGCAGCATTATTGTTAACGATTTCAAAATCACTATTAACGCTGAAACCAATTCCCGCAGAACTCTCAAGCTCAGTAAAGGTTGATTTATCAAGAAGAATTAAATCACCTTGGTTTCCATCTTCATCTGGTCTGAGGTCTGGTTGGAAATTATTGATGGTATCAAGACCCAAATCATCGGAGTTAAATTCTTCATTACTATTGAAGATAAAGCGGTCAATACTTGCTCCACCAGTCATAGTATCGTTTCCAGGACCGCCATTAATGCGATCGCGACCTTGACCACCATTCAACACATCATCACCATCACCACCAAGTAGGATATCGTTACCTTGACGACCTTGAAGTATATCATCACCACTTTGACCCCGGAGAAGATCGTCGCCACGACTGCCAATAATTAAGTCGTCCCCAAAACGACCTGCTAAGGTATCGGCGCCATTCAAACCGACAATAGTATCGTTTCCAGTACCACCAATGAGACGTTCTGCTTGGGGAGTACCTTGAATTTGCACACCGTCATCAATAGATACATTTTCAATAACGATTTCAGCGACTTGATTTTCTGAATCAACAAAATAACCATCTTCTGATTGCAACTCAATAGTTCTGGTTTCATCTCCTTCCTCCTCACCATCAAAAAGAGTCGTCCAGGTAACGGTTGCTGTAGTTGCACCTTCATCGATCGTAATTGCCGAGCTTACGACTTCATCACCTATTGCGTTGATAGGTTGAAACTCAGAAGCATTGACTAACTCAGGGGGAAAATCTAGATCGCCGAAAGGACTATCAGAATATGTTTCTGACCAAACTACCCGTAAACCTCCTTCTGGAGCAGGTTCAGTTAAGTTGAAAGTTAAAGAGTATTCATCTCCATTTTCATCAACTGTGTCAGGTGCAACCTCAATACTGACTGTAGGAATAGTAGCTTCTATTCCTATTCCTGGTGCTAAGTCTAGAGGTTCATCTAACTCTATCTGAATAATCTCGTTATTATCAATATCCGGTCCCCGACCGATGGAGAAAGGATAATTGTTATCGTTGGCAACCAGAATTGTGTCTGCATCCAGAACTAACACATCTTCAATGGTGAGAAAGGGGAAGCTAAAGGTAGTTTCGCCATCATCGTTGAGGTCGTCTGGGTCCTCAATATCTAGTAAGTCTACAACTTCCTCTTTGAAAACAAAACCTTCATTATCAACTAAAGAAATGTCAATTTTGAAGATTTTCTTGAACTGAGCTTCATCTCCTTCACCACCATCCCGTTCAATAACTAAAAATTCATTGTCATTGATGGGAGTAAAGTCACCAATAGCATGACCTGGTACATCGGTAGGATAGAAACCAACTAGCTCGTCCTCGAAAGAGCTAGTAGCAGGATCGAATTCATAGATGCGTAGAGCATTATTTGGATCGCCGTCAACTGCACCCTCTAATAAAGGATAGAAAGTTTCGCGATCAGGACTGAATGCCATACCTTCGTAACCCCTGGTACGAGCTAAGTTAGGTTCATCAATAAATTGATCTACAACGATACTACCTGTAGCAGGGAAGTCAGTAAAGAAACCATCTGCACCAATTTCGATCAGTTGTTCAAATTCTTCTCCTGGAGTTTGAGCGGTACCATCAGCGTTGAGAGTAAGGAAACGCTCTTCATCACGCAAAGTGTAGGGGTGAACTTGTAAACCTGCATCATGTCCCCAATCTATTAGTGGTAATACCTCCCCAGTTAATTGAGTGGTAATTTCCGCCTCACCGTCACCGTCACCATCAACAGGTGTCTCTAGATCATTCCGGAGCAAGAAACTATTTTTCCAAGGTCCTAAACCGTCAGCGTAGGAACTGATTAGTTCGATTACTTCCTGATTTGCTAGGTCGTCGTAGGTGGGATCGCTAGAGAAGTCAATTAGATCCGCTAGGTTGCCATAGATAGCACGAGTATTAGCAGTTTCTAGGAGAGGTTGTAGTCTCTCAGGGTCAAAGGAAATATCGTCCTGAGTTTCTCCCACAGACTCAATTCCACTAACTTTAACTATCATGTCGTCAAAGTCCTGATTGGAATTAGCAAAGGGCAACTCTTCAGCAGCAATGATAAATTCGTTTTCAACTTCGGAATAAACAGCAAACTGAGGATCGCTCTCTGGATTCAGATCATTGTTAGTTGAAAAGGTGTAGCTTTCGGCTCCTAATCCGGTAGGGTCGCCAATGGGTAAGCTGTTTATTAGCCCAAAGTGAACTTGCTGACTAAAGTTATTGGCGACTTGATCACCATTAATGGCAACTACACCAGCTTCGCTAATGGTAACTTCGATGGACTTAGGTGCGCTGTCTAGACCAGCAAATAGAACGACAGTGTTATCGGGATTGGTGGCATCCTGTAGAATAAATTGGTTAGTATCTTGGAGGTTACCAAACTGATCGAGTATTTCCTGGGGTGCTCCAGGTCCTGGATTTTTCTCAGCTAGAAGGGTTACGGTAAAAGCACTACCAGTGAAGGTGGCATAGTTTACCTGATCTGTGATTGCATTAATACCAGTGGGTTCAAACTGCTCGGAATTGGCAACGAAGTCGAAGGGTACTGAGAACCCGCCGCCACCTTCGTTGATGAATTCATCTTCAGTGTCACCGAGTAACTGCACTAGCTTTAGGTTTTCGAGACCTTGAGCAGGTAATATTTCGTTGCGCAGCTCAAGTAGGTTTTGAACTTCAAAGGATTGAATGAAAATACGGTCGGGGTCAGTGAAACCTGTATCTTGCAGGGTTTGAATTAGAGGTTCTTCTAAGGATAAATCCTGTTCATCGAAGAAAGTCGGGTGTTTGGTTTCTGGATAGATACCAACTTCAAACCCGAACTCTTCCATTTCTTGTACCAACTCGATAACTTCTTGGAAGGTGGGGATTTCAAATTCACCATTGAAAGATTGGTCGCGGAAGTCACGAGATTGAACAGCGCGGAGTTGTTTGATTTCTGCAAGAGTGAAGTCTTCAGCAAAATAATCAGTAACTTCTTCACCGTCAAGAATCTTGGTAGTTTCACGATCTGGGAATACATCAGCAACGTTGGTTGTGTCGCCTAGCATGGGTTCGTGACGAGCAATGAGGACACCATCGGAAGTAATTACGAGGTCTGGTTCAACAAAGTCTGCACCTTGAACGATCGCTAAACGATAAGCTTCTAAGGTATGTTCTGGGAACTGACCACTTGCTCCCCGGTGTCCGATAACTATTGGTGCGCTACCGTCGAGGGTATTAAAATCATTGAGGTTAGGATTTTGAGGGGAGCGAACTTCATCACTAACTAGAGCATCTCGAACGGGGTCGCCAGTGCGTGGGAAGTCGGTAAAGAAACCATCTGCACCAATTTCTATTAGTTGTTCAAATTCTTCCTCGGCAGTTTGAGGTGTTCCTGTTCCTAAAACTTCAAAGGAAATACTGCCATCAGCAACATAAGCTCCTCCTAATGGAATCAGTAACCCTGTATCTGGGTCTGTTCCAAAACGGACGTCAGCATTTTCTGACAGAGGAAAACCAAATCCCACGAAACCAGTAGTATCAACGTCAGTTTCAATTGGATCGACTAGACCAGTTCCCTGAATAATTTCCAGATCGTTATCATTCAAAAAGTCTTCTGATACAAAGATACTGTTGAAGCTATGTGAGTCTGGACCACCAACTATTACAAACTCACCTGTTTCCTCATCCAATTCTAAGGCAAAATTGTCAACAAAGAAACCTGCTTCTTCACCTGCTAATTCAGGTTTGCCTATTTCTTCAGCAAATTCGGGAGCAATAAAGAAGGGAAGGGATGGTGTAGTAACTATTCCTGTATCCGGGTCTAAGACTAAATCTGCTGGAGAGAATGTAAAGTCAAAGAATGGTTCTACATTATTACCTTGTTCTTCAGTTTGAGTGGGATCGATACGACTATAAAGAGTAGCATTTCCACCAGGACGTTCTATACCTATTAAAGCGCTGACAATTAATTGTGGAGCATCAAATTCCTCAGTATCATTAGGGTTAAGTGTAAGGAAACGTTCTTCATCCCGCAAAGTGTAGGGGTGAACCTGTAAACCTGCATCGTGAGCATCCTCAATAAAGGAAGTAATTTCTCCTGTTAACTGGTCATCAATTTCTGCTTCTCCGTCTCCGTCTCCATCAACATCTGTCTCTAGAGATTCGCGCAACAGAATGTTATTTTTCCAAGGTCCTGCACCTTCTGCGTAAAGACCGCTGATAAAATCCAGGAACTCTGCACTGTCGAGGTCTGCATAAACTGTATTTTCGGAGAGAGGAACTTCTACTGCATCTAGGAATTCTTGACCGTAAATTTCTTCTAAGTCATTCTCTTGTTCTACATTGAACCGGATGTCGAAGGGGAAAGAGAACCCAGCTTCAGGATTAGCTCCTTCAGTAGTATTTCCATATAGTTGAACTAAAGGAATATTGCCGATATCATCATCATTATCTAATTGTTCTTGGAGGTCAATTAGATTAGCAAATTCAAAAGATTGAATAAAAATGCGATTCGGGTCTGTGAAACCTGTACTTTTTAGGGTTTCAATTAGTGGTTCTTCTAAGGATAAATCCTGTTCATCAAAGAATGTAGGGTGTTTGGTTTCTGGATAGATACCAACTTCAACTCCTGTTTCTGCTTCTACTCTTTGAACGAGTTGGATGACTTCTTCTAATGTGGGAATCTCGAATAATCCATCAAAGTTAAGATCCCGGTAGTCGCGAGATTGAACGGCGCGTAGTTGTTTAATTTCTGCGAGGGTGAAGTCTTCAGCAAAATAACCAGTTGTTTCTACACCATCAAGCAACTTAGTGCTTTGGCGTTCTGGACCGAATACTTCAGCAACGTTAGTGGTATCATCTAGCAGTGGTTCGTGACGTGCAATGAGAACTCCGTCGGATGTTGTTACTAAGTCAGGTTCGATAAAGTCTGCACCGGAAGCGATCGCTGCTTCATAAGCTGCTAAGGTATGTTCGGGTATATCTCCACTTGCTCCCCGATGTCCGATAACGAGGGGTTCTTGACCGTTGAGTGTATTGAGTTGGGTCAAGCTGGGTGTGGCAATGGGAGCTTCTAGTAAAGTTCCTGTATTATCGAAGTGTAAAATATAAGGTCCAAATTCCTCTCCGATCCAAATATCTCCATCATTATCTATAACAAAGGACTCTATATCAAAGTCTGCTCCAGTTAAGAGGCGATCGCTTGTATCTTCGTTGATAATATCAAAGGGTATTAGATTATTTGGATCTGCTAGTTGAACAAATCCTTGAATCTCAACGCTAGTATCCCCATCTTCTGCTCCAGCAAAGTCTGGGTCAACTTGATATAGTCTGAGTAAATAATCAGCACTATTGTCTTGAAGGCCGAAACCGTTGTCAGAGAGAAACCAAAAAGTGCTACCATCTTCACTACCGGGAGCAAATTGAACGCCACTAAAACCTTGGACTGGTTGACCATCGAATGGTGCTTCTCGATTATCTGTATTAATAAAGTTTCCTGACGATGGGCCTTCGGCAAATGTATCTGCTGGTAATACCGCAAAGCCTACTAATTCTGGCATTGAATTCTCCTGTCAACTTGTAAATTTAGAATTCTTAAAGAATTTCCCAGATATCTTATTAGGTGAATGTTAAGTAAATATTAAGTAAATATTTATAAAAGGTTAAGGAAAAATTTAGTTTAGGTTAAATAAATGCCAAAATTAGTTATCTAGGAGAGAAGGCTTTAGTTATCTAGGAGAGAAGAAAGAAAGGTTTAGTTATCTAGGAAAAAAGCTTTAAGAGAAGAAAAAACCTTAAATATGGTAGATATTTCCCCAGCTTTTACACGCTCCGATACCAACGGACATGATATAACTCCACAGGAAATATGCGAAATTAGAGCTTTTAATAATTAATAATTAGCTCTCTTGAAAAAATTGATGGACTTTTAGCCTTACTTTTAATTCTTTGGAAC
>NZ_LGSU01001034.1 GCF_002260545.1 Hydrocoleum sp. CS-953
AGTATTTAATATAAACCAGGTTTCTTAGTTTATTTGAAACCGGGTTTATTGGCAGTTAATATTACTGTATTAGAGTATTTAATACAAACCCGGTTTCTTGGTTTATTTGTGTAATTCCTAATTTAGTATCTCAATTTTTTTAATTTATAAATTCAATAATTTATCCAACTTACTAACTTTTTTAACTGTTTCTGATGGCTCTGGCGATGAGATAACCTGGATACACATATTAGTAATTTCATTACTTTTTAAATCGGCAGAATTAATCCTGGTAATAGGGCGTTCCTGGGGTTGATTTTTTGTCGGAGTAACTGTTGCTAACTCTTCAGCAGTAGGGAGAACATCTTGAGGAATTTTGTCAATTTTTTCTAGTTTTGACTGAACATCTTGAAAGATTTTATTCAGAGATGAGTTATTGCTAATTATTTCCTCTACCAGAGGTTTAGTATAGATTTCCCAAGCTGTGGGGTCATCAGCTAATTGTTCGGAAACATCTTGGAGTTGTTCTTTTTCCTCTGAACTTAAAGGAGTTTCTAACTCTTGGATTGCATATACCAGAGATAATAAGAATTTTTCTTTTTCCATTAAATTATCCATCTTCAGTATCCTTCTATCTGCTATTTTTTCTCTAGTCAAGCTAAGGTTTTGAATTTCGACTCGATCAATTATCAAAATAATTCAGTCTTAAAACCCGCTTTTAAAGGCGAAATGTTTTTGGGAGGGTTGCTCAAAATCCCATTGCAAAAACAATTTATGACTTCTGAATTATAACATTTTAAATCCCCATAGGTATTAAATCTAAGTTTGGGGAATAACTAGAAAATATTATAACCCAAAGTGACAATATAAAATACAGAGGAATTACGCAAATTTACCTTAAAAATGCGATATGTAGGGGCGAATGCCATTCGCCCTCACTGGATTTAGTTTCCTTGCGTAAGTCCTGATACAATATAAAAGAAGATTATTATTAGTAAGTAGTTTTAACTATGCGTAGAGAAGCATTGGTTGTAGGAATTAACAACCATATATATGAGAGAAATTTAAATCTCAAAGCTCCTGTTAATGATGCTGAAGCTATTGCGGAAATGTTAGAAAAGTATGGCAAATTTCATGTGCAACGTTTGCCTAAAGATTATGATGAAAAAGGTAGAGAAAGATTTATTTCTAATGGCAAAGTAAAAAGTAAAGACCTTCAACCACGGATTAGTAATTTATTTAATCCTACCTCCAAAAGTGAAATTCCTGATGTGGCTTTATTCTTCTTTGCCGGACATGGTTATGTCACAACAGAAGGGGGTGTTCGAGAAGGCTTTTTAATTACTAGTGATGTGCAAACAAAAAGGAATATTTATGGCATATCGTTAAATTGGTTCAAAGAACTATTACAAAATAGTCCGGTGAAAAAACAAATAGTTTGGTTAGACTGTTGTTTTAGTGGAGAATTATTAAACTTTGAAAAGGCAGATCCGGGTAGTGGAAAAGAAATAAGTCGCTGTTTTATTACTGCTTCTCGTTCCTTTGAAACAAGTATAGAAGTAAATGGAGAACATGGTGCTTTTACAGCTAGATTACTCAAAGGTTTAAATCCAGAAAATTCTCTTGATGGTTGGATAACTAACTATATTTTGGCAGATTCTATCCAAAAGAATATGCGTGATGCTTCTCAAGCTCCTGTATTTCATAATTCAGGAAATGCAATTATTCTAACTACTAATACACCGACTCAACCTATAGATGAACGTTGGAAAAATACACCTCCTTATCGTGCTTTATCTTATTTTACAGACAAAGAAGAAGATGCAGTATTTTTTCATGGCAGAACTAGATTAACAGATGAATTAATAGACCGAGTAAGAACTAATAATTTTCTGGCAGTATTAGGAGCATCAGGCAGTGGAAAATCTTCCTTATTAAGAGCAGGTTTATTATATCAATTGAAGCGGGGGCAGAAAATTTCGGGAAGTGATAGATGGCAATATATTAAGCCTTTTACTCCTACTGGAACACCTCTAGAAAATCTGCAAAAGGCAATTAATCTAGAAGCAGAAAAACCAGAGAATTTAACAGAAAAATTAATCCAGTTTATTGAGCAAGCAGAAACAGAAAGAGTTGTCATCTTAATTGACCAATTTGAAGAATCTTTTACTCTGTGTGAAACTCACGAAAAACGACAGGAATTTTTTGATTGTTTGTTGGCAGCTCTAGAAAGTGAAGCAATTCAAAAGAAACTTTGCTTAATCTTAGGAATGCGGGCAGATTTTCTCGACCAATGTTCAAAATATACAGGGTTAGCGACTAAAATTAAAGAACGTCAACTATTAGTAACACCTCTGGAAAAAGAGGAAGTAAAAGAAGCAATTAAAAACCCGGCTCAATTAGTAGGAATGGAAGTAGAAGCCGGATTAGTTGCCCAAATTACAGAAGACTTTTTGCGGAATCCAGGTAGTTTACCTCTGCTACAATATACTATGGATGTTCTGTGGAAATATGCCACTCAAGGAGAAGAGAAAAGTAAATATTTAACACTGGCAACTTATACAAAGTTGGGAGGAATTAAGGGTACTTTAACGAAACGAGCAAACGAAGTATTTGAGAGTCTGAATAAAGAGGAAAAGTCGGTAGCAAAGAGGATATTTTTAGAATTAGTACAGCCTGGGCAACAGAAAACAAAGTCAGGAAAAATAACAGATACTCGCAGACGAGTAATTTTAGAAGATTTGCCAAATGAACAACATAGTTTAGAGATGTTGTTAGAGGTAAGTAATAAATTAGCAGACCAAAATAATCGGTTAATTACTAAAGATAAGTCAGGGGCAGGAACATTATTAGATGTGATTCACGAAGAATTAATTAGAAGTTGGGAAAAGCTGAGAAATTGGGTAGAAGATTATCAAGAAGTTTTGCCGTTGGTAAGAAAGATTGAAGTTGATGCAAAGGAATGGGAAAAACAGGATAAAAAAGATGATTGGTTATGGCGAGAAGGGCAGTTAATAAAAGCAGAAGAATATGTGACCAAATATGGGGATATGGGTTTGTTGGATGGGTATGCTTATGAGTTTGTTAGGGCAAGTCAGGAGTTGAGAACTCGTTTAGAAGTTGAAGAGAAAGAACGCATAAAAAAACAACTTGAAGAGGAAAAAGCTAAAAAATTAGCTCAAAACCAAAACCTATTTTCATCAATTGTTGCACTTGTAATGGTTGGGTTATCTGCTTATGCTTTCATTCAGAATAGGAAAGCCGAATATAGAAGTAACGTTGCTAATATTGATAGGCGAGCATCTGAAGCAGAGGTTTTGAGCATTTATAACCGTTATGATACAAGTGTTTTGTTGGCAGTCCAGTCAATAGCTCAAATTCAAGAATTTAAAGAACGGGAAGAGTATTGGTGGAGGAAAGTTGTCAGCAAATTTTTAGACAGTCAGCTTTTAGATAAATCTCAAAATGCAGTCAATGAAATTATCCGCAAGGGGTTAGCCCAACTTCCCGATCATCTTTATACTCTCAAACACGAAGGGGACGTAAGAGCAGTAGCCTTTAGTCCCGACGACAAAACTATTGCCACAGCAAGTAATGACAATACTGCCCGCCTCTGGGATGCTACCACCGGCAAAGAAGTCGCTACCCTACCCCACCAAGGAGAGGTAAGAGCAGTAGCCTTTAGTCCCGACGACAAAACTATTGCCACAGCAAGTAATGACAATACTGCCCGCCTCTGGGATGCTACCACCGGCAAAGAAGTCGCTACCCTACCCCACCAAGGAGAGGTAAGAGCGGTAGCCTTTAGCCCCGATGGCAAAACCATTGCCACAGCAAGTAATGACAATATCGCCCGCCTCTGGGATACTACCACCGGCAAACAATTAGCTACCCTCAAACACCAGGACTCGGTAAGAGCGGTAGCCTTTAGCCCTGACGGCAAAACCATTGCCACAGCAAGTAATGACAATATCGCCCGCCTCTGGGATGCTACCACCGGCAAAGAAGTCGCTACCCTCAAACACCAGGACTCGGTAAGAGCGGTAGCCTTTAGTCCTAATGGCAAAACCATTGCCACAGCAAGTAATGACAATATCGCCCGCCTCTGGGATGCTACCACCGGCAAAGAAGTCGCTACCCTCAAACACCAGGGCAGGGTAAATACAGTAGCTTTTAGCCCCGACGGCAAAATCATTGCGACAGCAAGTAATGATCAAACCGCCCGCCTCTGGGATACTACCACCGGCAAAGAAGTCGCTACCTTACTCCACCAGAACTCAGTAGGGAGAGTAGCCTTTAGCCCCGACGGCAAAACCATTGCTACTGCAAGTTATGATAATACCGCCCGCCTCTGGGATGCTACCACTGGCAAAGAATTAGCTACCCTAAACCACCAAGACTCAGTAAGGGCAGTAGCCTTTAGCCCCAACGGCAAAATCATTGCGACCGCAAGTAATGACCAAACCGCCCTCCTCTGGGATGCTACCATCGGCAAAGAATTAGCGACTCTCAACCACCAGAACACCGTAAGAGCTGTAGCCTTTAGTCCTAACGGCAAAACCATTGCTACTGCAAGTTATGATAATACCGCCCGCCTCTGGGATGCTACCACTGGCAAAGAATTAGGGACTCTCAACCACCAGAGCGGGGTAAATGCAGTAGCCTTTAGCCCCAAGGGCAAAACCATTGCCACCGCAAGTTATGATAATACCGCCCGCCTCTGGGATGCTACCACTGGCAAACAATTAGCTACCCTAAACCACCAAGGCGGGGTAAATGCAGTAGCCTTTAGTCCTAACGGCAAAACCATTGCCACCGCAAGTAATGACAATATTGCCCGCCTCTGGGATGCTACCACCGGCAAAGAATTAGCTGTTCTCGAACACCAGGACTCAGTAAGGGCACTAGCCTTTAGTCCTAACGGCAAAACCATTGCTACTGCAAGTGATGACCAAACTGCCCGCCTCTGGGATACTACTGGCAAAGAATTAGCTACCCTCAAACACAACGACTCAGTAAGGGCAGTAGCCTTTAGTCCTAACGGGCAAACCATGGCTACTGCAAGTGATGACCAAACCGCCCGCCTCTGGGATGCTACCACTGGCAAAGAATTAGCTACCCTCAAACACAACGACTCAGTAAGGGCAGTAGTCTTTAGTCCCGATGGTAAAACTATTGCGACAGCAAGTTATGACCAAACCGCCCGCCTCTGGGATGCTACCACTGGCAAACAATTAGTGACTCTCAAGCACCAGGGCGGGGTAAATGCAGTAGCCTTTAGCCCCAAGGGCAAAACCATTGCGACAGCAAGTAATGACAATACCGCCCGTCTCTGGGATATGGACACCCACGAAGTCATCGCTACCTTCAACCACCAGGATAGGGTATGGACAGTAGCATTCAGTCCCGACGACAAGACTATTGCTACTGCAAGTTGGGACAAAACTGCCCACCTCTATGAGGTAATGAAAGTAGATTTAATTGCAGAAGCTTGTCGCCGTCTCCCTCGAAATTTAACAGCAGAGGAATGGAAGCAGTATATAAACAGCAACTTGGAGACATATCAGAAAAGTTGCGAAAATCTTCCCGTTCATCCTTCTGTTAATCTTAAGTGATATCATGTCCGGTAGCATCAGAATTCCAAGTGATATAGAATCCAGATAATATCATGTCCGTTGGTATCGGAGCGTGTAAAAGTTGGGAAAATATCTACCGCCATATCAAGTTTTTCCTTCTCTTAAAGCTTCTTCCTCCCTGTTCCCTGTTAAGTGTTCCCTACCTTTGCTATACAATACCGATGCTACCGGACATGATATAATTAGGGTTTGCTGAAAAAGTCTTTTTGTGAGGGTAGGAGTCAGGAGTCGTAGGGGTGATTTCCGTTCCGGAATGCTCCTAATTACGCAAATCACCCGTACAGGAAAATTTGGAATTATAGAGGAGGTAGGAGGAAGAATAGTCCTTTGATTTTTCTCCCATAGTCTGCCCAAAATACTTAATTTTTGAACATGAGGGGTCAAAAATCTAGCACTTTTTGATACCTAAAAAGCCTAAAATCTTTATCTGCAAATGGTTTGATATTGATTCAGCCAGCCCTAATTATGACTTCTAACTTCTAACTTTTTTAATAGGGAAAAAGTCAAACTAATTTACGATCGCTTTAATATATATTTTCTGAAAAACCAAACAAATATACTGGTAGTTAAAATC
>NZ_LGSU01001035.1 GCF_002260545.1 Hydrocoleum sp. CS-953
TCTCAAGTCTTACCTCCGGCAGGAAATGAAAATTTAAAATTTAATACTCAGAACTATTGCGCAATAGAAAAGTCTCAGAACTTACCTCCCGAAAATGAAAAAGACTTAATTATTCTCACACAATGTCCCACAAACTGGAATGATCTACGCATCTGGTTCCGCCGGGCAATAAATCAACAAAAAAAACTAGCCATCGCCTACTCCCAACCTTCCATTATCCCTCCCACAGAAATCTGGCAAAAACTCCTGGGAATTGCCAAATATCTCAGCCGTACTGGCCAACCCGTAACTCGTTATCAATTGCTAAAAAAGTTAAGTATTAGCGATCCAACTCTTAAACTAGGGTTTAAATCAATACAGTATTTTGGATTTAATGTCAAGTATAAAGACAGATATTTTTACATAATTGAGAATAAAACCAAAAATCAACAATCAGAAAGTTTATCCCAAATAATTGGAAAATTCCTAGCAGCAGTATCAGAAGAACAATTTAGGCAAAAATACTTCTGTGAAGTACCTCTAAAAACAATAGAAGCGATCGCAGCCCAAACAATTTTAGAAGATACTAATACCTCCATTCCCTTCTAGTTGCTCTACAATAATTTAAGTTGTGACATAGAACAGCCTCCTATTATGCTCATCTGTCCCCAATGTGAGTTTGAAAATCCTAACAATAATAAATATTGTCAAAAATGTGGTATATCCTTAACCCACAAAAATTGTTCTCAATGTGGCTCACAAGTCTCCTTGACCGTTCTAAAATGTCACAACTGTGGAGCCGACACAGGTCAAGTATGGAAGGCCATTATTGTTAATCAAACCCCTTCCTTTACGGCGAGGTCTGATCAAACAGAAATTAATCTCCAGAAACTGAGCCCAGAAGAATTTATCACAGGAGGAACTCCCCTGGCCAAAGATTCGGCAGAATCAGCAGTAGATATTATTACAAAAGAATCTGAAGAGATTTTAGAATCCTGCCTAAGTTCAGAGGAGAAAATTGAAATAGAAGATGCTCTCTCACCAGGTGAAACTGTGGCTAAATTAGCCTCAGATATAGAATCAGAAAATCTCCTATCAAAAACAATAGCCGAAACTGACAATCAAATCCAGGATATAGGGGAATTAGCTCATCCAAAATCAACAACTGCAGATATTCTCAGTCCAATGTCTGAAGCAGTAAACACAGAAAATCCATTATCCTTAAATGATACAGAAATTCTCTCCACTGCATCAGAAGAAAAATACTTAGACCCTCAAAAACGCTACCAAGNGAAAATCTCCTATCAAAAACAATAGCCGAAACTGACAATCAAATCCAGGATATAGGGGAATTAGCTCATCCAAAATCAACAACTGCAGATATTCTCAGTCCAATGTCTGAAGCAGTAAACACAGAAAATCCATTATCCTTAAATGATACAGAAATTCTCTCCACTGCATCAGAAGAAAAATACTTAGACCCTCAAAAACGCTACCAAGTATTGGAAACTATACCAGCAAGTAACCAAGATGCAACATTAGTTGTGCAGGTATTAGACCGTTACCCACTAGAAGAAACCCCAATTAAAGCTTGGTTGCGAAACAATTCAGGTCAGTTTAAACCAATAACCCCCGAAGCTATGGAAGCTTTAATTATTCCCATCATTGCCCAACCTTATATAGCTTTACATACTCAAATACCTCAACATTTGCCAGCTATTCACGATGGTTGGCGATTGGACTCGGTGGAAAGTTCGCGATTGCCAAACGAAGAAATATTACTTTTGGCAGACTATAGCAGTTGGCCCAAATTACTTGACCTCTGGGGCAGCGAACATCTATCCCAACTGCAAATTTTATCGTGGTTACAGCAAATGACAGAACTTTGGGCAGCCTTAGTACCCTGGAATTGTTGTCAAAGTATACTGAAACATGAAAATCTCCGGGTAAATGAAGCGGAGAATAACTCCATTAAGTTACAACGCTTATATTCAAAACCTGGTGAAGAAAAAAATATTAATGACCTAATGCTATTCTGGCAATGGTTGTTTGAGCAATCCCAACGTACACAGTTTGGTTGGATAACAACTTTATTTCAAGATTGGCGAGATGGCAAAATACAAACTATTGAACAATTGCAATTGCATTTAATGAATACTCAAGATAATTTACAACCTCAACCACCTCCTACATCTCCAGCTACAGTTTTACAAACAAATGATTCTACCTCAGAAATAGTAGATAATATTGAAACTCAGGATACTGAACTTTTACCAATACAGTTAATAAGTTTGGAAAGTTCGGGTAAAAGTGATATAGGTACTCAACGTGACCATAATGAAGATGCTTTTGGGATTCAAACTCAGATAGAAAGTCAAGAAACAACTACCGAAAGAATTATTCAGGCGAAAGGAATTTATATACTTTGTGATGGTATGGGAGGACACGCTAGTGGAGAAATAGCTAGTCAGTTAGGAGTAGATACGATTAAACAATATTTTAAAACTGAAAGTAGTTGGTCAGTAGGTTTGTCTTCAGAGGAAATAATTCGTGAAGCAATTTTACAGGCGAATGAGGTCATTTACGATATTAACCAACAAGAGGTTCGTTCTGGTAGTAGTCGGATGGGTACTACTTTAGTCATGGCAATGATTTACGATACAAAAGTAGCTGTCGCTCATGTAGGGGATAGTCGTTTGTATCGTTTTTCTCGTCAGGGAGGTTTAGACCAAATTACTCTAGACCATGAAGTAGGTCAAAGAGAAATTAATCGTGGAGTTGAACCAGAAATAGCTTATGGTCGCCCCGATGCTTATCAATTGACTCAAGCTTTAGGACCACGAAATGAAAATTTTGTGAGACCTGATATACAGTTTTTGAATTTAGATGAGGATAGTCTATTAATTTTAGCCTCTGATGGTTTGACAGATAATCAACTTCTGGAAAATCATTGGCAAACTCACCTCGAACCACTTTTAGACAAGCAAGCTAATTTGGAGTTGGGTGTAAGTAAGTTAATTGATTTGGCAAATCAATATAATGGTCACGATAATATTACAGCAATTGTGATTCGTGCTTTAGTTAAGCCACAAGAAAATTAGAGAAATTTTGTTGATACAGGCCAAGTAAAAAAATATCTTATTCCTGATACTAATTCACTTAAAAAATATCACAAATAGTTCGTAACTCATACAGTCAAAGAATAAACTGAAATTCTTGTAAAATTCAGCTCTCTAACTTCTAACTTCTGACTTTACTAAAAAATGAGGTCTAAAGCCTCCCCTTTGTAAGGGGATGAAAAAAAGATTTAACTCAGTATTTCAAGCCTCATAATTTAGTCGGAGGTTGACTGATAACTGATAACTGATAACTGAAATGACTCCCTACTCCCTATTTTATAAATTGTGATTAGGTTAACCCTCCTAGACCCTCAAAAAAATACCCCCTTAAAAAATTGGGACTTTCAGAGCGAATCAATAATCAAGGTTGGTCGCTCTCCTGATAATAATATTGTTTTATCTGATAGTTTAGTTTCCCGATACCATCTAGAGCTACATAAAATCTCCAAGTCCCAATCTGGAAATATTTGGCGCTTAGTTAGTCAAGGCACAAATGGGACTTTTGTTAATGGAGTTTTGATGTCTCAGGGAATTGTTTCTGATGGTTCCCTGATACAGTTAGCGAGAGGCGGTCCGATTTTTAAATTTCAAGTTCAGCCTGAATCTGCTGCCAAAATTCCCCAGCAATGTTGTCCCCGCGCTGGTGATAACCCAACAGGAAATTTATTCTGCATCTATTGTGGTAAACCAATTCAGGTTCAACGCAGTATTCGTCAATATCAAGTATTACGGATATTGGGTCAAGGTGGTATGGGTACTACCTATTTGGCTTGGGATCGGGAGCGACATAATTTGCAAGTGGGCGCTTCCCCTGCTGCTGCTTTGGTGGTACTCAAGGAGATGAATGCTGATATGGCTCAAATTCGTAAGGCTCAAGAATTATTTGAGCGAGAAGCTAAAGCGCTTAAATCATTNGTATTCGTCAATATCAAGTATTACGGATATTGGGTCAAGGTGGTATGGGTACTACCTATTTGGCTTGGGATCGGGAGCGACATAATTTGCAAGTGGGCGCTTCCCCTGCTGCTGCTTTGGTGGTACTCAAGGAGATGAATGCTGATATGGCTCAAATTCGTAAGGCTCAAGAATTATTTGAGCGAGAAGCTAAAGCGCTTAAATCATTAGACCATTCAGGAATTCCTAAGTTTTTCGACTTTTTTGTTGAAGAAGACAAGAAATATTTGGCAATGGAAATGATTCATGGTCAAGATTTGGAGAAACGCATTGCTACTCAAGGACCAATTTTGCCACAACAGGCAATAGAGTGGATGATTCAGACTTGCGAAGTCCTAGAATACATTCACTCACAAGAACCCCCACTTATTCACAGGGATATTAAACCTGCTAATCTGCTAGTGCGCCGTCGCGACAATCAGATAGTGGTTTTAGATTTTGGGGCAGTTAAAGAAATTGGAACACCTTTGGGTACCCGAATTGGCGCAGAAGGTTATAGCGCCCCCGAACAAGATCGCGGGCAACCTTTAACTCAATCTGATTTGTATGCGGTGGGTGCAACTCTGATTTTTTTGCTGACTGGGAAAAGTCCAATGCACTTTTATGATAATCGTGGCAATGGTTATCGGTTTTATATTGAAAGCGTTCCCACTATTACACCAAAACTACGGGAGGTGATTGAAAAAGTTACACAACCATTGCCTGGCGATCGCTATCAAACTGCCCCAGAGTTAGCAAAAGCTTTGAATAGTTGTCTTTAGGGAGCAAACATCATCAGTCTTAATGAGCTGATACTAAATCTGGTTTAGATGTGTTATTTCTGAAAGGAGATAACAGGAAAAAAATGATGAATATCTTTTGTAAATCCGACTTGGTATCCGCGATCTAAAGGCATATTTGACTTCTTGAGGAGGAATGTTTGTAATAGTAATACTATTTCATTATCCATCTTGTGCAAGATTTAACCTACTCAAATCATAAGCATTCAGCCGTCAGCTATCAGCTATCAGCAAAGAAGAAATTAGCCTCTAAAGAGAATTAAAAGTTATGAATAAAGTTGGTCATCAGCTAATCTTAGAATTCCTTGATTCTTTACAAAAAAAAGCTCTTTGCGAAGCATTCTGCNTAAGCATTCAGCCGTCAGCTATCAGCTATCAGCAAAGAAGAAATTAGCCTCTAAAGAGAATTAAAAGTTATGAATAAAGTTGGTCATCAGCTAATCTTAGAATTCCTTGATTCTTTACAAAAAAAAGCTCTTTGCGAAGCATTCTGCACGAAATGCGGAATGCTAATGGGTGAATACTTACCTCAAATCAGTTAAAACAATTATATTATAAGTTCATCATTTAAAGTAAAGGCAGTTAGCTGCATAGCAAGAACCATTAATGGTTTGTACACTGTTTACATATCTTGGAATTACAGTTTTATACTTGGGGCAATTAAACAATTTTGAGCAACTAAGTTTTTTTTGAACATGACTACAGTTGCCAAAAGTTTTATAACCAGAAGTTTCCTGATGAGGGACAACTATCAAGCCTTTTTTTTCATTAGTCTAGTTGAAGTTTGATAGGGAAGTTAGTAGATTAATCTTCTTCCCAAGCTTCTACAGCTAATAGTTCACTAATTGGATCTTGCATCGAAAAACCAAACTCTTGCAGTTCTTTTTTCCAATAGTGCCATTTATCGCCAAAAAGTAGGGCTATCTTCCAGATACTATCTGTTGGCTTAATTACATTAGATTTCAGAAGGGAATTCACCTGACGCTGGAGTTTATCCATCGGGTGTATAACCTGTTGGCTCATAATACCTCTTAATTTTTTGAAATTCTGCTAAACACTACCTACCCATTCTCACTTTTACCGATTCGTGGATTTTTCGTGGCCTTGGGAAAGGTGCTTTATATGTTTATAATGTAGAATACTTACTTTTGGCAAGCCACTATAAGTAAAACTAAATTATTTCAAACAAACGGTAATATTTGTTTATTATTATTGGTTTTTATGTGTTTTCCTACTTGAAAAAAATTAATTAATGTGATACACAAAAATACTATTCCTGGATAGGTAAACAATCTTTATTTTTGAGCATACCGAGAATTATAACACAAATTAGACATAGATCAAGATTTAGTTAGTCTGAAAG
>NZ_LGSU01001036.1 GCF_002260545.1 Hydrocoleum sp. CS-953
GAAAACTAAAATATAGCTAGTCTTCTTTTTTTTAGTGACTAAACCACTACCTTTGCTATTATAATCTATTCAATCCCAGGTTGTATTCAAGCTTTAAGATTTAGTTAACAAACAGTCTCTTAATCAGCTTCGCTGCGTGACTACCAATATTAATTGTTATGCAAGAATATAATGTCAAGTAGAGTTGATTTTCGAGAACAGATAACGATCGCCATTATACAACAATTTCCAAGAATTAAAAAATATGAAATCCCAGCAAATATTATATAGAATTCTGGCAATAATTACCACTATAATCTTGAACTTAACAATATTTGGATGTCAAAAAAAGCATCAAGTAAAATTAGCCGAAAATAGGAAAATAACAACAGTATTACAACAAAAAATTGGGGAAGAAGAAAAGAAACTTCAAGAGCGAAGTTTAGCAATTCGTCAGAAAATAGCAGCCAGAGATTTAGAAGAATTAGAGACTTGGTGGAAAAAAAGAAATATAGGAGATCCTCATAAATATTTACTACCAGTAATCTTAGCTAGATTAAGTCTAGAAGGTGAACCAGTAGGAAAACTTTATAATCAAGAAAAAACTTGGAAAATTTTGCTACAACTAGATAAAGATAAACCAAGTATTTATCACTTTCGCAGTTATTTAGATGTGCGGATTTTCTTTTTGTTTCGAGACAAAATGCCGTCAGAAATATTAACATCTTACAAAAATCAACTACAGCGACCGAAAGTTCTACAGTGGACAAAAACTGGAACAGAAAATCATATGTTTATGGGACGTGCATCCGGTTTAGCATTGATGGATGGTAGTGGTTGGCCTATAGGAGATCCAGCAAGTGAAGCTACAAATGAAGCATGGTTACGAAGCGAACTGAATAAATTTTTAACTATTGGACAAGGAGAATTTCATTCTTCTACTTATTATGGATATAGTATTGGTGGATTGCTTAATATCTATGATTTTGCTCGTGACCCAGAATTAAAAAAACTGGCCAAAGCTTTGCTAGATTGGTACGCAACTAATATGGCATTAAGACTAAGTTGGGGAACTGCTGGAGGTGCCGAAAGTCGAGGCTTCGATCGGCATACCTGGAATAGTGGGTTAAGTACAGTAGCTTGGATGTGGTGGGGAGATGGAACTGAAGCAGCAGAAACAATGGGAAGAGGTAGTGCTAGATTAGCATTGGCACCAGCTCTCAGTACATATCGTCCCCCAGAACATTTGCGGGCATTAGCTCGTAAGCAAGTACCATTACCATTTAAACTAAGGGCAAGTCATCCAATTTACTATAGCTACTCTCAAGGAAATGGTTTATGGGAGACCTTTTATATAACCCAGGATTATAGTTTAGGAACTTTATTAGAGCCTACTCGTAGTTATCAAGTTGAGGGTACAATTAGGGCACAATATGCTACCTATAAGTTAGTAGTGCGCGATCCAAATGGTAAAAATAATGCAGTAGTCAGTTTAGCAGGAACTTATCATGGACCGCAGGCAACTGGTCGTAGTCCTGGAGACCAATATGTTCAGGAAAAAGGGGCAGTCATTTTTCAATTAATTCTCAACGATCGAGATTTACAAGCGGGAGTACCAGCGCGATCGCATTTAGTCTTGCCACAGCGTTATGGTGAACCAAGAAAATATAAAGATTGGTATATTTGGCGCATGGAGAATATTTGGCTATGTGCTAGACCTTGGGGAGATGAAGTAAATTTGCAAATACCAGTCTCTGAGAAATATAAAGATTATCAAGCAATGGTTGCCAAGGGGAGAAAAACTGCTTGGGTGACTGATGTGGCAAGAGTCGCTGATGTTAGAGACTTGGAAAGTTTGAAACAGGCGCTCGATAAGACTGAAGTTGATGATAGTAAATGGAATAGTCAGGGGCGTTTGAGTTACCTGAGTTTGGCAGGCGATCGCATAGTGATGACTTATGAGCAAGATGGTGCTATTGGGGATGCTGTGATTAATGGAGAGAAAAGGATTTTAGAAAATTGGCCTGTTTTGGAGAGTCCTTATGCCAAGCAAGAATTGTATAGTGGATTATTAGAAGTTGATGACCCCAATTTAGGTAAGTGGCTATTACGAGGTAAGTTGACTGGTCCAGAATGGGAGTGAGTATTTGCTTAATTTTTATTCTCTGGATAAAAATACAGACCAGTACATAGTAGCTGATTTAGGACTTACACAAAGGTACTATATATAGGGTTTGCTGAAAAAGTCTTTTTTAAGGAGTAGGGGAGCAGGGGAGTAGGGGAGTAGGGGAGCAGGGGAGTAAGGGAGGAGTAATTTTTTCCCAACTCTTGCTGAAAATACTAACTTTTTGATTTTTCGGGAACCGTGCATTAAGAGCTGAAAACCTGGTACTTTTTAGCAACCCAAAAAAGCCCAAACCTTTATCTGTAAATACTTTTAGCTTTAATCAGCAAGCCCTATATAGAGTTTAAAAACTATAACGTTATAGTTTTGAACGCTATATATATAGTTTATGCGTAACTCCTATGATTAATAAATTTAGAAATATGTTATTATAATATCCGCAAAAATAGCACTTAAGATAGAATTTAACAGAAAGTAACAAACAGAGAATCACCTATGCCATTAAAGTCAACAACTAGACATATTCGTATTTTTGCAGGAATAGTGGAAAAGAATGAACTTATTCCTGACGATAAGGTATTAACTTTAGATATCGATCCCGACAATGAACTTAACTGGAATGATGGTGCTGTACAGCAGGTTTACCGAAAGTTTGACGAATTAGTAGAATCTTATAATGGTTCAGATTTAACCGAATATAACCTGCGTTGTATGGGTTCTGATTTAGAACATTTTGTCCGTTCGCTCTTACAATCAGGTGAAATTAGTTATAATCTTGGTAGTCGTGTGAATAACTATAGTCTAGGACTACCCAGAGTAGATGTTGATGCTGAAGCTCAATAGCAATACCAACAATACTCAAATTTAATATCTAATCAAATCCGATAACATTAATGTTATCGGGTTAAATAATAACTTATCATATCTCTACCTTGTTATTCTGAGAATGTTGTAAAAATTGTTTCATAGAGACCTTTCGATTGGCCATAAATTGATTCCAAGCACTAGGGAAAAACTCCTCTAAAGTTTCCACTAAAGCCCAAATCTCAAGATTAACCATTTTGTAGTATAATCCATGAGAATGTTTCACTTGAGTCAGCAATTCATCTATCTCTATTGGAGGTAATGACTGCTCATTATTAGTTTCTAAATTGCTCGAAGCACCAGAATCAGAATATTTAGACATAAATACACCTCATAAGAGAATATTTATAAACAGGACTTACGCACGCGAAACCCGGTTTCTACGAGAAATGGTTGTTTTGACTAATAGAAGTCTAGGAGAAACCGGGTTTCTAGGTTCACCTGGGTAAGTCCTAATAAATTTACTGACAAAATTTTTAGGAAATATTAACTATCTTAATTGTATCAAACCTATTTATAATAAGGGTACAATAGTTTAATATCAAAAACTGCCAACTAGCAATTGGCTTTTTTAGATATTAGAATTATGGGGATAACTGAGTCAAAAAGACCTAATTCAAGCAGCATAGATAATCAAGAGAAATCTCTAATCAAAGAAATGGCCGAAAGCGGTGAGGACCCCTGATGCAAAACACTATGCCAAAACACTACCTGTGGGCTATAGGTGAAGGGAGCAAAACCTATCGGCCAGGAGAAATGATAGCAGAGCGCTATCAAGTTCAGCATGGTAGGATATTACTAGATACTCAACCACACAAAATGCCCGATCTGCCCGAAGAAATTCCGGGTGAAATAGAACCATATTTGAAATTATTTCCCTATCGACTTCATATTCCTCAAGTTTTTGGACTCGTGTCAGTAGCAGCAAACAAAGGGACTAAAGCAATATGGTTGTTAGAAAGAGGGCCAATAAATTCAGGGACAGGTAGTTTAATGCCAGAAATAGCTACAGCATGGAAAGATGCTACACCCATGCGACAGCTAAACTGGTTGTGGCAAATAGCTCAACTTTGGCAACCTTTGAATGTGCAAAAAGTAGGTTCTAGTTTACTAAATCCTGAAAATCTGCGGGTAGAAGGGCAATTAGTACGTTTAGTAGAACTACAGCCAGATGAAAAATCGGTGACATTGCAGCAGTTAGGTCGGTTATGGCAGAAATGGGCGAGCAGTGCTAACCCAGCAGTAGGCAAATTTTTGAAACAACTGTCTCAGCAAATGATGGCAGGCAAAGTACAAAATGACGATATACTAATAACACAACTAGATAAAGCGTTAGAAGCATTGGGGCGATCGCAAGTTCGGAGTGTTCACATTACCACAGCTACAGATACCGGACCAAACCGTTCTCACAATGAAGATGCTTGTTACCCACCTAGTAAAACTGTGATGAGCTATCCACCTAGTCCTAAGACAGTAGCTATTGTTTGTGATGGCATTGGTGGTCAAGATAGGGGTGAAGAAGCTTCCCAGTTAGCAATCAAAGTTTTGTACCAACAACTGCAAAAGATTCCAGAAAATGGAGAGCCTCTAACTGTAACTACAAAGTTAGAAGAATTTGCTTGTGTAGCTAATGATGCTATTTGCGAGTGCAATGATAATGAGGAACGCCACGGTCGTCAACGGATGGGAACCACCCTAGTAATGGCAATTGCTCATCTCCACCAACTCTACATTACCCATCTAGGAGATAGCCGTGCTTACTGGATTACTCCTAGCAGATGCCATCAAGTAACTTTAGATGATGATATCGCTACTCGTCAAGTCAGATTAGGTTACTCTCTATATGGTGATGCCATAAAACAAGCAGCATCAGGAGCCCTAGTACAAGCTTTGGGTATCACTAGCTCAATAAGTCTCCATCCAACGGTACAGCGCTTTCCGATAGATGAGGATAGTATTTTCTTAATTTGTTCCGATGGTTTAAGTGATAAAGATCGAGTAGAAGAATATTGGCAAACAGAAATATTGCCATTGCTAGAAGGAAAAATAGATATAGCTACAGTTAGAGACAGATTAATAGAAATTGCTAACACCAAAAATGGGCACGATAATGTGACAGTAGCTTTAGTGTATTATCAGGTAAAATCTAAAGGTCAGATGACAGAATTATCACTCCCCCCTCTAGACATTAAGTCTGCACAATCAGAAAAGACATTTTTTGAGCATAAACATCAAACTTCCATGTTTGACTTAGAATATAAAAGTTGGTGGTTTTACCTGTTAGGAATTTTTATACTTCTGGGGTTAGGGGGAATATTAGCATATTTTTTAAGTCCTATAGTAACTGACTTATTTTTTGAAACTCCAGCACCAACAAAAAAGATTTCCGATAATGAAATTGTGAAAAAGATAGAACAACCTAGCTTATCAGCAAATCCTACATTTTCTCCGACCTTATCCTTCGATGTAGGTTCATTTATATTGATTAGTGGTAGCGACTCTCCAACAAATACATTAAACAAACCCATTGAATTACTAACTAGCAGCAGAGATAATACTGTGAAAGGTAGAGTTGCTAATGGTAGTATTCTCAAAGTAACTAGAAAAATTAATCGACCTGAAGAAACTTGGTTAGAATTAGAGGTATGCTCAATTACAAAATCATCGAGCATCGATCAAGAATTTATCTATTACTTACAACCAAAAGATGTAGGTTGGATTCAACAAATCAAAATAGATAGTCGTCTAGATATAATCAATCTCTCTGAGGTAAATCCAGAACAACTAGATGAGTGTTTTAATAATTAATAATGGATAATGGATAATTAATAATTAACAATTAATAATTAATTAGGGTTTGCTGAAAAAGTCTTTTAGTAGCGGAGGAGTCAGGAGTCAGGAGTCAGGAGAAGCGGGAATTATAGAGGAGGCAGGAGGAAAAATAGTAATAATGATTTTTCTGCCATAATCTATCCAAAATGCTCACTTTTTCGGCTTTATAAACCAAAAAGCTGGTACTTTTTCCAGACCCAAAAAGGCTAAAACTTTTATCTGTAAATGCTTTTATATTTAATCAGCAGAGCAATAATTAGAAGTTCGTAGTTATACTTTAGCGCTGGAAATCTATACTACAAGTGCTAAAGGGCAACTACAGACAAAGACTTTTTTATAACTAATTATTCAAATATAATATTACCTAAATAGAGTGTGCTGAAAAACTCTTTTTTAAGGAGTAGG
>NZ_LGSU01001037.1 GCF_002260545.1 Hydrocoleum sp. CS-953
ACATGAAGAGGGAATGTTTGAATTATTCAAACAAAGGGTTGTGTCTGATCAGAGTTCGAGTGTGCGACGTGAAGCGTTGCGACAAATAGGTACTGGTTGGAAACACGAACCGGGAATGTTTGAATTATTCAAACAAAGGGTTGTTTCTGATGAGAGTTCGAGTGTGCGACGTGAAGCGTTGCGACAAATAGCTACTGGTTGGAAACATGAACCGGGAATTTTAGAATTACTCAAACAAAGGGTTGTGTCTGATGAGAATTGGGAAGTGCGACTTGAAGCAGTGGAACAAATAGCTACTGGTTGGAAACATGAACCGGGAATTTTAGAATTGTTTTACAATACCGCCCTCCATGACCCCTTTCAACGTGAAAATGAATATCAACACAACCCTCGACAAACAGCACTAGAAGCAATAGTCAAACAATATCCAGACCATCGGCAAACCTTGCCACTATTACAAGACAGAGCAGCAAACGACCCAGACGAACAACTGCGGAAGTGGGCAAAAAGGAAATTGCAGCGATTAGAAAATAGCTAGTTTGAGTACCTTTAACAAAATTTTGTAGGTTGGGTTTCGTACTTCAACCCAACAACAATATTGTATCTGTTGGGTTTCGCTGTCGCTCTACCCAACCTACATGAGCGATCGCTCTGTTTTCCATAAATTGATGTTTTATTCATCTATTGTACAATAGTACATAATATAGTATTGTGTATTATATTGTAGCGATCGCTCTGTTTTCCATAAATTGATGTTTTATTCATCTATTGTACAATAGTACATAATATAGTATTGTGTATTACATTCATTGACTCACCACCGTTAACTTTCGCTGTGTTGTGCTGACGCTTTGCGGAGCGCAAAAACTACCCTACTCCTAAACTCAACCAAACTTCTAGAAGCAATAGTTAAACAATATTCAGACCATCCGCAAACTCTCCCACTATTACAAGACAGAGCAACAAATGACCCAGACGAAAAACTGCGGGAGTGGGAAAAATGGAAATTGCAGCGATTAGAAAATAGCTAGTTTGAGTACCTTTAACAAAGTCAGAACTTATATAGAATCTTGCTGAAAAGTCGTCGAGCGACAGCGTTTCGGCTAAGAGCCGACATGAATGCGGAGCATTCCGTCAGGAAAGGAATCTCAAGGGTTTGGGAGATTGCTATCCGTTCCGGAATGCTCCGCAAACCTTCCACTCGGTTCCAGTCGCAATGACTTTGGTCTAGTAATTATCCTGATTTGATACCATAAGTTATATCAAACCTGCTTTCTTTGGAGTTGGGAAATTCTAAAAACACCTATCACAAGCAAGATGTTTTGTGCTACCTTAATTATTAAAATATCCTCTTAAATAAATCATCCAAAAAATTATGTCTGCATCCTTACCCCAAGGTTTTCCTCAACCTACTGAAGTAAACGTCATCGAAGTTAAACAATATCCCCAATACCGTGGCGTCACCTACACCCATACAGGAGATTCCCGGATGGCAACCAGAGTCGCATTCGACCCACTATATCAACATATCAGCACTAATCAAATTGCCATGACAACCCCTGTGGAAGCTCGTTATGTCGTTGAAGGCGAACAAACAGAGGTATCTTTTCTCTATTCCACCCCAGATATGACTCCCCAAAAAATTGATTCTCAGGTGATGGTGAGAGATACTTTGCCAATGACAGTTGTGAGTATTGGAGTGCAGGGTGCTTATACTTGGGAGAGCTACGAACAAAATTTGCAAAAGCTGCAACATTGGTTAGCGCAGCACCCAGAATATGAAGTTGTGAGTTCGCCGAGACGGTTGTTGTATAATTCGCCGATGACACCGGAAGATTTGAAAAGGAGTGAGGTGCAAATTGCTGTTAGGTTGAATAGTAATTAGGGTTTGGTGAAAAATTATTATGGGTGAGGGTAGGAGTCAGGAGTCGTAGGGGCGTTTTCCTGACGGAATGCTCCGCAAACATGTCGCGCAGCGAAACGGCCGTTAGCTTCACATAACTATCGTTAACGCCCGTACAGGAGTCAGGAGGAATGGGAATTATATGAGGAGGCAGGAGGAAGAATAGTAAGAGTGATTTTTCTGCCATAATCTACCCAAAATGCTCACTTTTTCTGCTTGATCAACCAAAAAGCTGGTACTTTTTCCAGACATCAAATTGCTAAAACCTTTATCCGTCAATGCTTTTATATTTAATCAGCAAGCCCTAATTAAAGCTCGTAGTTGGGCTTGAGCAATATCTATGTTCGGGCTAAAGCCCAACTACAAACACAAGAGAGCAAGATGCTCCCACTATCCAAATAATTGAATTTTTCCTTCTAAATTCTAAATTCCCAATTCTAAATTCTGAATTCTAAATTCTAAATTCCCACAGGTTCCAACCGAATTAACTGCCCGTTTGACCGATCGGTCAGAACATACAATAGTCCATCGGGTCCCTGTCGGACATCCCGCACTCTCTGACCTATAGGAATAGAATGTTGACCGATAACATTACCCGCTTCATCTAGCTCAATGCGACGAATATCTTGGGAAACTAACCCACCCGCAAACAAATTACCTCGCCATTGGGGAAAGCGATCACCGTTATAAAAAGCTAAACCAGAGGGAGCTATCGAAGGAGTCCATACTACTTTGGGATCTATCAGACCAGGGCGAGATGTTTCAGGGGAGATGAGTCCTCCCGAATATTCGCGACTGTGAGTAACTACAGGCCAACCATAGTTTTCTCCGACCTCAATTAAATTCAGTTCGTCACCACCTCTGGAACCATGTTCGGTTGCCCAAATTCGATTTTTTGTTGGGTCTAATGCAATTCCTTGGATATTGCGATGACCATAACTCCAGACGGCAGGTTCGGCATCTGTAGAAGTAGCAAAAGGATTATTGGAGGGTATGGAACCATCATCATTCAATCTGATCACCTTGCCAAGATGGCTTTTGCGGTTTTGAGCTTGTTGNGTCACCACCTCTGGAACCATGTTCGGTTGCCCAAATTCGATTTTTTGTTGGGTCTAATGCAATTCCTTGGATATTGCGATGACCATAACTCCAGACGGCAGGTTCGGCATCTGTAGAAGTAGCAAAAGGATTATTGGAGGGTATGGAACCATCATCATTCAATCTGATCACCTTGCCAAGATGGCTTTTGCGGTTTTGAGCTTGTTGTCGGATAAATTCACCATTGTATTCAATAGGTGGGTTGCCTCCATCACCAATGCTTGCCACTAGGGTTCCATCAGGCAACCAAACAAGACGCGACCCGTAATGTTGTGCCCCTGGTTTTGTCTGGGAAACCTCAAAGATTACTTTTAGATCGCGCAGAGTATTATTCTCAAGTCGAGCGCGGGCGATACGAGTCCGGTTTGCGGAGCGATCGCCGTGGGAATAGGTTAGATATATCCAACGATTTTCTGCAAAGCGCGGATGAACTGAGACATCTAATAAACCACCTTGACTAACAGCAAATACTTGAGGAACTCCGGCAATAGGAGCGGGGTCTAAAATTCCATCACGAACAATTCGCAACCGCCCTGGTCTTTCGGTAATCAGCATTGCTCCATCGGGCAACCAGTCAATACCCCAGGGATGTTCGAGATTTTCTACGACAGTTATTTTTTGGTAGTTTGAATTAGAGGCAATATTTTGATTATTAGAGACGGATGAATTTACAGTAGATTTGTTTTGAGTCTCAGCAACGGTGGGAGATTCAAGTTGAACTTTTGTCGTACAACTTACACTTCCTAAGAAAGCGATCGCCATTGCAGTGCGAAATAATATTGTGCTTCCTCTTGTTATGAAGGAATAGAGAATATCAAGTGGTTTTGGTTTTGGTTGAGAAAACAAATTGTATTGAAACATAAGTTCAGTTTGCTATATGGTACTAAGTATAATCTATATTAAGGCGTTGGTGAATCAAGCTATGAAATCTAAGTTTGTACTATAAGAAACCGGGTTTATTGGAGAAAGATGTCAGTATGCTAAGACACCTAATATAAACCCGGTTTCTACACTTAAAAAAAATCATAGCCCAAATCACCAACAACTCTATTAACTATGTTAAAGCTCTTGTTAAAAAGAGTGTTAATATAATNAATCTATATTAAGGCGTTGGTGAATCAAGCTATGAAATCTAAGTTTGTACTATAAGAAACCGGGTTTATTGGAGAAAGATGTCAGTATGCTAAGACACCTAATATAAACCCGGTTTCTACACTTAAAAAAAATCATAGCCCAAATCACCAACAACTCTATTAACTATGTTAAAGCTCTTGTTAAAAAGAGTGTTAATATAATATAATATTTAATTAAAGTTTCGAGATTTTTGGACATTTTGAAAAAAGGAAAATCTAGATGACAAATACAACCTGCTTTGATATTTTTGAGCAGTGCGTATTAGCTGTCCAGGAAGGTTAAATGATTGAATCTGTCAGTCGTAAGGATAAAGAATTTCACTTTCAAAACTGGTTGAAAAAACGTTTGCAAGATATCCTATTGAAGATGCCGGAATGTTACTTTCCGCAGCAGATTTTTTTGTGATTCTTGCCTCACAGATGTTAATACCTTTATCTCAACAAACAAGAGATTTTAATTCTGTGTGTAACTTATTAGAACAAGTGCATCAAGCATTCTAATATTCTTGCTAATTTCTATTTTGCTGAACTTTTTATTCAAAGTATTTTTAATATCCAAAACCAACTCATACCCCAAATAACTAATAACTAATACCAAACAAATAGGAGTTAATAAATAGCCAAAACTAGCATAAAAAGTTAAAGGCGATCGCTTGTCAATTTTTCCAGAAATAGTACCTGTTAAACCTACATCTAAACTTTGTTGAATTTCTCCATAAGGATTAATAATTTGAGAAACTCCAGAACTAGCAGCACGGACTACCCAACGTCGATGTTCAATAGCACGAGCAGGTGCCATTGCTGAGTGTTGAAGATGTTGTATTTCTGACCATCCCATTTCATCGTAAGTAGGAACTGTTAATATTTCTGCACCGTTACGAACTAGATTTAGAAAAACATGAGAAAAATCCATATCGTAACAAATAGCAATGCCAATTTTTCCGATTTATGTATCAAAAACTGGAAAGGTTTTTCCTGGAGTTCCATCATCAAAAAATTGTACTGGATTATTTTTATAATAGCTGCCTATTTTTTCTCCGGTGGGTGATAAAAGTAAAGCAGTATTGTAGAAATTTTTGGGAGAATTTGCTACTTTTTCTTGACCGCCTAATATTAAATAAGCTTGAGTATCAATGGCGATTTGAGATAGATTTTTAAATACTTTTGTATCTGGATCGACATATTCAAATAGTGAATATTCAGGCCAGACAATTAATTTTACTTTTCCTGATAGTTCCTGAGATAATTGTCGATTTTCTAGCAAGTTACCTGCTTCTGTTTGAATTGCTCCTACTGTAATTTTACCTATAGTTTGAGTAGGAATTTGAGCAAAACCCCAACCATGAATTATACCGATTATTACGAGGGAAATTCCTACTGGTAATAAACGTTTATTTAGTTGATTTTTACCAATAAGTAAATAACAAATACAACAGTTAACCGCGATAATTAAAGCTGAAATTCCGTAAACTCCCAAAATAGAACTAAACTGTAGAAAAGGTAAATTTTTTGCCTGGGAAAAACCGGCAGTTATCCAAGCAAATTTGAGAAACCAACATTCAGAACGAAAATATTCTATACCTATCCAAATAAAAGGAGCGGTGGTGAGAGAAGTGACTATTCCCCATCTCTGTTTAAGCAGAAATAAAGTTAATGTAAAAATGGCAGTAAATAAAGCCAATATTCCCCAGAGAATAATCGTAAACCAGGGGAAAATATTCCACATCCAATGTAATGTAAAACTATAAACTAAACAGCCGAATACAAATCCTACTGTCCTAGCTTGCCAAGAGTTTTAGCTGTTAAAGTTGCAAATAATAGAGGTGTAAAAGTGAAAAATGCTAGAGGGTAAATATTATAGGGAAGAAAACAAAAAGCAAATATTGCTGCGGATATTATCGGTGCTATTAGTTGTACTTGCCAATGTGAAGCTTTGATTTTTCTAGAGCTATATTCAATGAAATTTGTCGTAAATTTATTAGTCATAATCTTTTCGGAAGTATTTTTTTTCCTTCCCGATGTCCTGTTACCTAAAATCGAAAACTTGTCTATCTTACAAATTTAAGAATTGCTATATGACATTAAA
>NZ_LGSU01001038.1 GCF_002260545.1 Hydrocoleum sp. CS-953
CAAATCTCCCTCTGATTGTCCTTGCTTTTCTGCTTCCTCAATAGCTTCTAGTATGACTATTTTTGTTTTCTCTGGAAAATAGTATTTAGCGCAATTATCACAACGTAAAAGAGGAATATTTGATAGGCATAGGTTTATACCCTCAAATGTTATTACATACCTGTCAAAACAGAACTCTAACCAACCATTACAAATTTCACAGTAATGGCTTTGAATTTTATCAAGTTGCAAGTCAGTCATTAAAATTACAAAACTCCCTAATTAATTGTTGGATATACAAAAAAGTAGTTGCTCTTGTACTACCTAGACTAGCCTTTCTATAATTATTCTTACGAAGCTAAAAAAGCAACATTAACAAGATTAGATAGTACATTATAATAGTATAGTATATTATATTTTATGGTAATTTGCCTCTGCAAGAAATAAGTCTTATGAAGAATACCTGATAGTGGTTTGTTGACCTACTTAAACTCATCTAAAATTTCAGTCAGGAGGTTTTCCTACTACTACCTAAAACCTCAATCCTACTAAAAAAAATAATACCAATCAAGCAACTTGCCTTAAAGACTCCGAAAAGAAACCAACCTTACCCCCATAAGCACGATACAAATTTTCTTCCTGCAATACAACTTGCCGATCGCCAACAGCAATTAACTCCTTATTCAACAGAATTAAATCGTCAAAATTAGTAATAGATTCTCCCAAATCGTGGTTAACAACTATCACAACTTTTCCAACTTCAGCTAACTCGTGAAAAATCTCAAAAATAATATTTTCAGTCTTCTGATCTACCCCAACAAACGGTTCATCAAAACAGAAAATATCCGCTTCTTGAGCTAAAGAACGCGCCAAAAATACCCGTTGCTGCTGGCCTCCAGAAAGTTGTCCGATGGGGCGATCGCGATAACTATCCATCCCTACCTTTGTCAACGCCTCTAATACTANAACTTCAGCTAACTCGTGAAAAATCTCAAAAATAATATTTTCAGTCTTCTGATCTACCCCAACAAACGGTTCATCAAAACAGAAAATATCCGCTTCTTGAGCTAAAGAACGCGCCAAAAATACCCGTTGCTGCTGGCCTCCAGAAAGTTGTCCGATGGGGCGATCGCGATAACTATCCATCCCTACCTTTGTCAACGCCTCTAATACTATTCTCCGACTAACATTAGAAAAGCGACAAAACCAACCAGTCTGACGCACCCGCCCCATCATTACCACATCCCAGACAGTAGCAGGATAAGTCCAATCAATTTGCGATCGCTGAGGCACATAAGCAATTCTTCTTAACTGTTCTTGAAGTGGTTTGTCATTGTAGATTACAGAACCCCCAGTCACAGGAATTAACCCTAACATTCCTTTTAATAAGGTACTTTTTCCAGCGCCATTAGGGCCAATAATACCTGTTAATTTTCCTGTTTGTATCTGTAAGGTAATGTCTCGCAACGCCTCAACGGTACGATAATGGACTGCTAAATGACTTACTGTAATTTTGGCCTGATTCATTAATTATGACTCCTATAAATTATCAAATATGATTCTCTGAAATCCTTCTAAGAGAATGTTTGAATAGTATGAATTTTGATCTAGCTCCCCCCTAGCCCCCCTTGAAAAAGGGGAAATACAAAGGAAATTCCCCATTAAAAACAGAGGAAATAGAAGGGAAAGTCCCCCTTATTAAGGGGGATTTAGGGGGATCAATAACTTCTCAAACAACCTCTAACGATAGAGGTTTAATTCAAAAGTTCACCCTAGAATTTGAGAAANCAAAGGAAATTCCCCATTAAAAACAGAGGAAATAGAAGGGAAAGTCCCCCTTATTAAGGGGGATTTAGGGGGATCAATAACTTCTCAAACAACCTCTAACGATAGAGGTTTAATTCAAAAGTTCACCCTAGAATTTGAGAAATATGAAACCAATATGATATAAATTATGAAAGAAATATGAAAAATTGTCAATTAAATCAAAATGAAAATTAGGAAGTATCTGTGCCAAATTAATTTAACTAATAGTCTAGGTAGAGAAGGCTTAACTCGGAACAGAGAACAGGAAATATATCTGAGTGGTAAATATACGCAAGACTTAGACACCCAGACAAGAAACCGGGTTTATTGCTCTAATTCCCTTTCACGAAATTCTCTTGATAAACTATCCACCGAAACAAGAAACCGGGTTTATTGCTCTAATTCTCTCTCACAAAATTCCCCCCATAAACCCGGTTTCTGCATAAGTGCCCAAAATATGTGGTCAGCATTAGGAATTTTATTAGCATTATGGATGAGTGGTTGTACTGCTCCATCTTCAAATATTTCTGCTGAGAGTGAAGGTAAACCTTTAGTCGTTTCTACAAGTACCATCATTGCCGATATGGCAGAAAAAATAGGTGGCGATGAAATTGAGCATCAGGGAATTATGGAACCGGGAGCAGATCCTCATATTTATGAACCGGTGCCTGCTGATAGTGTGGCTTTTGAGGAAGCAGATTTAATTGTTTATAATGGCTATAATTTGGAACCTGCTTTAATTAAACTGATGAATGCTGCGGGTGTAAAAGCGCAAAAGTTGGCAGTTGCGGAAAAGGTGACAGCTTTACAAAATCCGGAGCAGGGGGAGTTAGTGCCAGATCCGCACGTTTGGGGTGATGCGGAAAATGGAATTGTGATGGTTAATGCAATTCGGGATGCTTTGGTTGAGTTGTCACCGGAAGATAAAGAGGTGTTTATGGAGAATGCTGCCAGATTAGTTGAGGAGTTACAGCAGGTTGATATTTGGATTAATAAACAAATAGCGACTATTCCAGAAAGTCAGCGGCGACTGGTGACTACCCATGATGCTTTTGAATATTATGTCAAAGCTTATGGTTTAGAGATGACAGGAACTTTGATTGGGATGACTACGGAGGAACAACCTAGTGCGCAGACGGTGAAAAATTTGGCGGAGGAAATTAAGAAAACTGGAGTACCTGCTATTTTTGCGGAGACTACTATTAATCCTAAGTTGATTACTACAGTTGCGGAGGAAGCAGGGGTAAAGTTAGCGGCCAGAGAGTTATATTCTGATTCTATTGGCGCTCCTGGGAGTGAGGGCGATAGTTATGTGAAAATGTTGATCTCTAATACTCAGGCAATAGTGGAAGCTTTGGGTGGGGCTAACTACTGAAGCCGAATAATTGGACAAATTTAGACAAATGTTAAAAAATGTTAAAAATCTCATTGTGCTCTGCTATCATACATTAACATCATCCTAAGCATTGTCAAAGACTTTTTTTCATGGCTTACCAATTCAAATGCAATCAATCAAGACCAAACTAAAAGTTAATAATAAACAAAAAACAATACTTGCCAAACACGCAGGTGTAGCTCGTCATGCTTATAACTGGGGATTAGCAACTTGCATTACTGAATATGAATCAAGCAAGAAACGACTGAGTGCTATCACTTTACATAAGCGTTTGGTAGCTGAAGTTAAAAGTGAAAATCCCTGGTATTATGAAGTTTCAAAGTGCGCTCCTCAGCAAGCCTTAAGAGATTTAGAGAGGGCATTTAAAAATTTTTTAACTATTCGGGGACATGGATTTCCGAACTTTAAGAAAAAAGGGAAAAAAGACAGTTTTTATCTAGAAGGAAGTATCAAAATCCTGAAAGGAAACTATATACAATTACCAAGAATAGGAATAGTAAAAACTTATGAAATATTACCATCTGTACCAATAAAAAACGTTGCGATATCAAAACGTGCGGGTAATTGGTATATAAGTTTTAAATATGATGATCGGCCCAACCATACTACAAAAGAACGAGATATTATTGGTGTAGATGTTGGTATAAATACTCTAGCAACTTGTAGCGATGGAACCAAATTTGCCAATGTTAAAGCCTACAAACAAGCCCAAAAACGACTAACTCGTTATCAACGGCGTGTCAACAAAAAAGAGCCAGGCTCAAAAAACAGAGCCAAAGCCGTAAAAAAACTAGCTTCATCTCATAAAAAAGTAGCAGATATCAGAGCAGATGCACTACATAAACTAACAACATGGTTAGCTAAGAACCACAGCACCATAGTGATTGAAGACTTAAATGTAAGTGGAATGCTAAAAAATCATAAACTAGCAAGTGCAATTGCTGATTGTGGTTTTTATGAGTTTAAACGTCAGCTCACATACAAATGTGAATGGTATGGCAGTGAGTTAATAATCGCTGATAGGTTTTATCCAAGTTCTCAATTATGTTCTCAGTGTGGGCATCAACAGAAAATGCCGTTGCATAAGAGAACCTACGAATGTAGTAACTGTGGTTTTGAAGCAGACAGAGACTTTAATGCTGCTGTCAACTTAGAAAACTATGTGCATCAGTAGGTGGAGTTCCCGCCGATTTTAAGCCTGTGGAGAAGATAAGTTGCAGACTGCGGTCAGTGGTCTTCTGTGAAACAGGAAGCTAGCTCCAAAACCCTCTTGGGTAAGTTTGGGTAAGTTTAGTAGAACGGAATATACAGCTTTTGAATTGCAAACAAAATCGACTGCGGAAGGAAGTTAAATCCGGATAATTAATGTACCTAAGTCCGCAGCGACTTACACTCCGTGGAAGGAAGCAATCTCCGCGTCCTCCTGATATTACTTCCTGCCGTCGCAATGACGAGTGTTCAACCGGATTTTATATTATTAATTATTAATGGCTTTGTTGCATGAAAGTATATAGTTGCTGCACTTGCTCCGCATATGTACTTCATAAGGTGCGGAAACTGCTGTAACTATTGGACAATAGATGAATCAAACATCAATATAAGACAGGAAAAGGCTGAAACTTTTACCTATAAAGGTTTTGAGAGTCTATCGGTACACCCTAACTATTGGACAATAGATGAATAGAACATCAATATAAGATAGGAAAAGGCTGAAACTTTTACCTATAAAGGTTTTGAGAGTCTATCGGTATACCCTAACTATTGGACAATAGATGAATAGAACATCAATAATTGCGAAACAGAACGATATAGCTGCCCCTAGTGCTGCTACGCGGAAGTCAAAAGTCAAAAGTATTGATTAGTAAGATTTTTAGGATTTTGTAACTGGTCAGTTATTTCCGCCATTCTGCACTAGGCTCTGCGTAAATTGTGCGAACCAAAGCAGAATGGATGTTCTATCGCCACTTTTATGCAACAAAGCCATTGTTAATTATTAATTATTAATTATTAATTATTAATTATTGAACAAGCCCCTACCAAACTAACTTGGTTAAAAATTCTTCCTGATTTTGCCATTCAGCTATTTTGATATCACATTCTAGACAACTAGGATTTTCTATTTTTAATTCTTTGATTGTGTCAAACAAACCTGCGTATAATCCTTGGTTAGTTGCCACAAATAATGAGGTAGCTATTAAAATAATTTTACCTATTTTCATCAGTCTTAATTTAATTATATAGCAGTCGCCATGTCTCATTTAGTCACAGTAAGAATTTAACTTCTAACTTCTGACTTCTGATTTCTGACTTCACTTAAATCTCCTTATTTCTGTTATGACCTTGTATATATAATTTTCGGACTATTTTTAGACTTTTCTATTTCCCAATTTCCCGGAGTAGCAGAAACCAAAATACATTGATTAACTTTTTGCCAAAATTCATCAGATTTTAAAGGTCNATATAAAACTATCAAACTTAAATAGACATATTCAATAATAAAAAATAAAGTTAATTATTTTCCCATACCCTCTACTCCCTATTCTCTACTCTCTCTTTTCTATAAATTTACTGTTATACCTGATACAGAACTACTCGATCCCGTCCTGCTTTTTTCGCCTGATACAAAGCTTGATCTGCCTTTTGAACAATCTCTTCTCCTGTGGTTCCATCTAAAGGAAAAGAAGCAACTCCCAGAGAAACAGTTAAAGATGAGAGAACTTCACCTTGATTTTGTAGAGATAATTCCCTGATTCCTGAACAAATATTTTCTGCCCTTTGTTTAGCAATATCTAAAGGAGTATTGATTAAAATTAAAGTCATTTCTTCTCCACCGTAACGACAGACAATATCAGATTCTCTAACTTGTCCTTCTAAAAACTTTGCCAATTCTCGTAGTACCATATCTCCTACATCGTGACCATAAGTATCGTTAAATCGTTTAAAATGATCAACATCTACCATGATGACGCTTAAAGGTTGTTGATTGCATTTAGCTTTGATAATTTCTTGCTTGAGAGATTCATCTAAATAACGTCGATTAAATAAAC
>NZ_LGSU01001039.1 GCF_002260545.1 Hydrocoleum sp. CS-953
ATTTATTAGAGCTTCATTGAAAAGTAAGTACAGTTATACTAACTGCTAACTATGCCTGAAGTACCTTCAATTAATATGTTTTATCTTTCTCTGTTATTATCCTCTCTACTTCACTTTTTTGTCTATTGTTGAAATCACTGAATTTTTTTATGAAGTTTTTTTGCAAGATTCTGTGATTTTACACAAAACCAAGACAAACTTTAGAAAGACTGTTGTATGAATTAGCCTCTTTTTTAAGGATGATTTTCAGATTTTGAAGCGGGGGAATAGCTCTCTCGCTATATTCATGAATAGATACTTATAATAAAACCAATACAAAAATGTTAATATATTTACTGCCTACTATTAATAACTCAATGTTGTTGGCAATGACTACTTGTTTTGCTGGACAGAATATTGCATCAACAAAAGTTGAGAGACACACCCTAAATATTTTTCAGGTGCATCTTCTCAGAATCGAATATGTGGAGATATACTTAAGTTAGGTTTTTAAATTGACGTAGGTTTGCAAGAAATTAGACCTGTGAACCTACTTTTCTTCTTTTTGTTTGCGTTTCAGGGAAGTTGAACCTAAAGCACCTATGGCTAGTAAGCCTAGTATAGAAGTAGGTTCGGGTACTTCCTCAAACTCATATTTTAAAGTCATTTCTCCTGATACTTCGGAAAGATTAGAATCTAAAAAAAAGGCAATGCCATTGCTAAGGTCTCCAGTCGTAAAAAACTCTACAACCACATCGCCAACAGAAGCTACATCTACAAATGCACTGGTGTTCAACATTTCCCAGTCTGTTATACTCAAATTTACAGTAACCCCATTATCTACTTGAGAATTGCTAACAAAAACACTCTCTACATCAGACAGACCAGCAAATGCTCCATCACCAAACAAAGATAAGACAAAACTTCCTTCACAATCCTTGTAGAATGTACATAATTGTGCTGGGTCAAATGCTGAACCTGTAGCAGAGAAGTTATAGTCTAAAGAAACTCCTGTAAGGTTTCCTACAGAAGAGTCAAAGCCATCAAATGAGATTGAGCTAGAAAAATTTGTTACAGTTTGTTCTATAGTTGCTGCTTGAGCAGGAAGAACAGATGCTATTAAAGCTAGAGCTGATGCTAATCCTGTGGTAGTTAATCCAGAAGCAATTTATAGCTTTTTCAACATAATTAAATTTCCTGAGTTAAGATTGATTGCTTACAACATTAATCTAGCTCTACCCCCGAAATTTTCGCAATACTGATGCGCCTAACTTTACAGAATCTTTAATTTTGTCTACGGTGTTTCTAGTTAGTTAAAATCAGTGGAATTAATTACTAGATAAAGGCTTGATATCTATAGCTACGGCAAAAGTAATTATCAATTNCTTTTTCAACATAATTAAATTTCCTGAGTTAAGATTGATGGAGGAAAAAAGGAAGCGAGAGCGAAAAAAGAAATTTTCGCAATAATGATGAGAATAAATTTACAGAATCTTTAATTTTGTCTACGGTGTTTCTAGTTAGTTAAAATCAGTGGAATTAATTACTAGATAAAGGCTTGATATCTATAGCTACGGCAAAAGTAATTATCAATTTTCGATGAAGTTAGACTAAACTTTCTGGATTTTATGGTTGAACAACTGTTTTATTACGGCTTCATATAAATTATAGAAATTTTTATTGGTTAGTACATCTAGGAAATCTAGGAGTGATATAATAAAAGTTTGTATAAAAAATATTCTTCAGATAATGAAATTTTATTTGGTGTTGTGGATTAACATAGCGATCTCTAGGTAGGTTACTACGGAAATCTTCAATTTGTAGCGAATTTGTGGCATGAAAATCGCTATCGCAAAGGGAAGTTAAAATTTGAGGGGTGACAAATTAAACTTTGGTCTCCTCTTTTACTTTTTATAAGATGAAAAATGTAGGGACGTTCCATGGAACGTCCCTACGGGGTTGACTATATTAGTGCAATAGTAGGGGCGGGTTTTAGCGAAAATTTTCATGCTTACTCTAAGATTTATACAAACCCGCCCTAATGGGTGTGCATTAGATGTATCAGTTTACTACAAGTTTTCCTCCTGACTCCTGACTCCTGTCTCCTGACTTCTCCTTTGCTAAAACGGTGCGTTACGACGGGTTGCTAAGTCTCTTTCCGAGTCTAAATTTTCGCCGTCTAACGCACCCTACAACTTCTCTTCCCTGTTCCCTGTTCCCTATTCCCTATTCCCTTCTTCAGCGTTATGACGGGTTGCTAAGTCTCTTTCCGAGTCTAAATTTTCGCCGTCTAACGCACCCTACAACTTCTAACGCACCCTACAACTTCTCCCTTCTTGCCTTCTTCCTTCTTCCCTCTTCCTTCTTCCTTCCAACTTAATAATAATTCTGTATCGCCTTCACTTCCAACACTTCCGACTTCAACGCTCGGATCGCCGCTGCCGTCGCTTTCGCCCCCGCAATAGTCGTAATTAACGGTATTTTATAATCCAACGAACTCCGCCGAATTTTAATCCCATCAGCACGATCTTCTTCCCCTGAAGGAGTTGTAATAATTAACTGAATTACTCCATTTTTAATTCCATCCAAAACATTAGGTCGCCCTTCATGCAACTTCAACGTCAAACCCACATCTAAACCATGCAAACACAATACCTTCCGAGTTCCTTCAGTTGCCACCACTTTCAAACCTAAGTCAATTAAATCTTTAACCACTGGTACAACTGCTTCCTTATGTCGATCGCTCATCGACACAAACACTGTTCCCTCTAAAGGTAATTTTTGCCCTGCGGATAACTGCGCTTTAGCAAAAGCTTTACCAAAGTCAACATCAATACCCATCGCTTCTCCAGTGGAACGCATTTCTGGTCCTAATAGTGTATCTGTACCGGGGAATTTAGCAAATGGTAACACTGCTTCTTTCACGGAAACGTGTTCGGGTATTTGTTCCTCTACAAAACCTAATTCTTCTAATTTTTTCCCAGACATGACTCGTGATGCCATTTTTGCTAAAGGTGTTCCTATTGCTTTAGATACAAAAGGTACTGTTCGCGACGCGCGGGGGTTTGCTTCCAAAATATATACCGTTTCCCCTTGTACCGCAAACTGGATATTCATTAACCCGATAACATTCAACGCTTTTGCCAGAGCAACAGTCCATTGGCGAATTGTTTCCACCGCAGCAGGAGCTAAAGTTTGATAAGGAATGGAACAAGCAGAGTCACCAGAATGAATACCCGCTTCTTCAATATGTTCCATGATGCCACCGATAACTACCTGACCTGTCGCATCAGCAATAGCATCCACATCTACCTCAATAGCATTTACCAAGAATTGGTCAATTAAAATGGGATGTTCTGGTTCCACCTGTACTGCAAACGTCATATAACGTTCTAACTCTTGGTCAGAATAAACAATTTCCATTGCTCGACCTCCCAAAACATAGGAAGGTCGCACCACAACCGGATAACCAATTTTCTGTGCAACTGCTAACGCATCTTCAAAACTACGAGCGAGACCGTTTGCTGCTTGACGAATATCTAAATCTCGTAAAATCTTCTCAAACCGTTCCCGGTCTTCAGCAGTATCAATGGAGTCTGGGGAAGTACCCCAAATTTTGGTTTTACTTTCTACTTGCTCCAAATATTTTTGTAGAGGAAGAGCTAATTTTAGAGGTGTTTGTCCGCCAAACTGAACAATAATTCCTTCTGGGCTTTCCGCTTCAATAATATTCAGAACATCCTCTTTAGTCAAAGGTTCAAAATAGAGACGATCGCTCGTATCATAGTCAGTCGATACAGNAGTCTGGGGAAGTACCCCAAATTTTGGTTTTACTTTCTACTTGCTCCAAATATTTTTGTAGAGGAAGAGCTAATTTTAGAGGTGTTTGTCCGCCAAACTGAACAATAATTCCTTCTGGGCTTTCCGCTTCAATAATATTCAGAACATCCTCTTTAGTCAAAGGTTCAAAATAGAGACGATCGCTCGTATCATAGTCAGTCGATACAGTTTCCGGGTTAGAGTTAACCATTATTGTTTCAAACCCATCCTCTCCTAGAGCGTAACTTGCATGACAACAACAATAATCAAATTCTATTCCCTGACCAATACGGTTCGGTCCGCCTCCCAAAATCATTACTTTGCGTTTTTCAGAAGGCAAAACTTCTGAGTCTTCTTCATAAGTAGAATAATAGTAAGGAGTCAGCGCCTCAAATTCTGCTGCACAAGTATCCACCGTTTTATAAGCAGGTTTAATTCCCAAACTTAACCGATAACTTCTGACCTCATCCTCAGTAGTTTTGCTGCAATAGGCAATTTGGCGATCGCTAAAACCTTGACGTTTAATATCCCACATCTGCTCTTTTGTCAATTCATTCAGAGGAATGCGCTTAATCAATTTTTCTGTATCTATCAACTCCCGCAGTTTATCCAGAAACCAAATATCTATTCCAGTCAACTCATAAATTTCCTCTACAGTCATTCCCAACAACAAAGCATAACGAACTGTAAATACTCTCTCTGGGTTAGGTGTGCGTAACCCCGCTCGTACCTGTTCCAAACTTGGTAGCTTTTCCCAGCGATCGCCACCGAAACCACCTCTACCCGTTTCCAAAGACCGCAAAGCTTTCTGAAAAGACTCCTGAAACGTCCGACCTATTGCCATTGCTTCCCCAACCGACTTCATCTGAGTAGTCAGCACTGGTTGGGAACCAGGAAATTTCTCAAAAGCAAACCTGGGAATTTTCGTAACCACATAATCAATAGTAGGTTCAAAACTCGCAGGCGTCTTTTTCGTAATATCATTCGGAATTTCATCGAGACTATAACCAACTGCCAACTTTGCAGCCATTTTCGCAATGGGAAAACCAGTTGCTTTTGACGCCAAAGCAGAAGAGCGACTCACCCGTGGGTTCATCTCAATCACAATAACATCCCCATTCACCGGGTTAACCGCAAACTGAATATTCGACCCCCCAGTTTCCACCCCTATTTCCCGAATAATTTTAATCGACGCATCTCGCAGTCGTTGATATTCCTTATCCGTCAAAGTTTGCGCCGGAGCAACAGTAATAGAATCTCCCGTATGTACCCCCATCGGGTCAATATTTTCAATTGAGCAAATAATCACCACATTATCCGCCAAATCTCGCATTACTTCCAATTCGTATTCCTTCCAACCAATTAGGGATTTTTCCACCAAAATTTGAGACACCGGACTAGCATCTATCCCTGCTTGTGCCATTACCTCATATTCTTCTTGGTTATAGGCAATACCGCCCCCAGTCCCTCCTAAAGTAAAAGCAGGACGAATAATTAGAGGATATGTTCCAATTTCTTGAGCGATCGCCTTGGCCTCTTCCCAATTACTAGCAATACCCGATGGACAAACTCCAATACCTATCCTGGCCATTGCTTCCTTAAACAATTGACGGTCTTCGGCCATTTCAATCGCAGGTAATTTTGCCCCAATTAATTCCACACCATATTTGGCTAAAGTGCCATTTTTTGCCAGAGAAACTGCTATATTTAAAGCAGTCTGACCACCCATTGTTGGTAATAGGGCATCTGGTCTTTCCTTTGCTATAACTTTTTCTACAAGTTCCGGCGTTAGAGGTTCAATGTAAGTCCGTTCGGCAATTTCTGGGTCTGTCATAATTGTGGCAGGATTGGAATTTACCAATACCACCTCAAAACCCTCTTCCCTGAGAGCTTTACAAGCTTGAGTTCCACTATAATCAAATTCACAGGCTTGGCCAATAACAATCGGACCTGAACCAACCAGTAGGATTTTGCGTATATCTTGGCGTCGTGGCATAGATTTATTTGTATTTGTTTGAGAATTAAGACTTAATCCAAAGTATTTTAATGGTTGGTATAGTGGTTGTGTTATTATATACAGACCAATTTTATATTTGATTGTTAAAACCATTTAGGTGTCAGCCATCAGCCATTACTTAGAATATTAGGTTATTTCCAATTTTGAATTTGCAGCAAAACTGATAGATAATCTTTCAACAATTAATAATTGATAATGGATAATTGATAATTACCTCTACTTAAAAGTAAGAGGATTTAATAAAAGGAAAATAAATTTATTGTTTCTCTTGAAATAGAACGCTTTATACCTTAATTTTTCGGTAAGCATTAAGCCATTAGCTCTTAGCTATCACCTAATTAATTTCTAGTGTTTTATCAGTAAGAATCATAATAAAATTTAGTTAGGCTTTTTGAATTTTATAGAAACAGAAGCAT
>NZ_LGSU01000104.1 GCF_002260545.1 Hydrocoleum sp. CS-953
GCTTTTCAAGAGGATTATATTTTTTTAGGGAGTAGGGAGTAGGGAGTAGGGAATAGGGAAGAGAAAATAAGAACAACAACTGTACGTTATAACTGTAGATAAACTTTTAAAAGTTACTACCGCAACAAGTTTTTTGAGAAATAATTATTCAACGTCGAGAAAATAAAATTCTACTTATAGCATTTTGTTGAAATGGTAAATCAAAGTTTCTCTGAGAATATTTACTTGGTGAAGTAAACACCGAAGTGGGTAAGATGCCCACACTAGGAACATTCAATATCAACTAAAAAAGTGCTGTAACTATTTTCGACGATTGAGACATTTTCTTTTGTTTTGAACTTGAAATGAATCTTCTATTTTCGTGGATACAAGGGGTTCATTTAGTTGAATATTATCAACTCTAAACATAGCAAAAGCAGCACTCAAAATTGCCGTATATACAATAATGGTAATTAATGCTGTTTGAGTCAATTTTTTTGTTCGAGAAGGTGCTAATACTTCTAGGGGAATTAAAGCATCAAGGGCTGATTCTGCTGATGAATATCTATCTTTATAATTAGGTTGTACCATTTTTTCTAGCCAGATAATAAAGTCTTGACTTAGGTGTTTTACTTGCTGCTGAAAATTAATTTTTCCTGTCTCATCCATCAGACTTCCTACTTCTGTTGCGGGGGTGTTTGTTAATAAACAAATTAATGTTGCACCGAGACTATATAAATCTGATGCTGTTGTTAATTCGCGATTAAACATTTGTTCTGGAGGCATAAATCCTAATGTACCTTTGACTACGCTACTAACAGCAACCTCTCCTCCTCCTATCCTGGCAAAACCAAAGTCTACTAGGGTAATTTTCATCTGGTTATCTATTAGAATATTTTCTGGTTTTAAGTCTCTATGAATTACTGGTGGAATTCTGTTTTGGAGGTATTTAATAATTTCTAGAACTGAAATTGCTATTTGTTTTATTTGTTGGGGTTGCCATTTTTGAGAGGTTGCTAAGTTTGCTAAGGAAGTGGCGTTTTTATATTCTTGTACCATGCAAAAACCTGATGGTGTTTGGAAGGAATCTAAGTAGTGGGGAATATTAGGATTATCGAGTGTTTTTAATACTTGAACTTCTCTTTCATAGGCTTGATATTCTGNTTTCTAGAACTGAAATTGCTATTTGTTTTATTTGTTGGGGTTGCCATTTTTGAGAGGTTGCTAAGTTTGCTAAGGAAGTGGCGTTTTTATATTCTTGTACCATGCAAAAACCTGATGGTGTTTGGAAGGAATCTAAGTAGTGGGGAATATTAGGATTATCGAGTGTTTTTAATACTTGAACTTCTCTTTCATAGGCTTGATATTCTGACCAATGCGCTCCGGTTGTAGCAAATTGAAATTGTTTTACTACTACTGTTTTTTGAGTGTTAATTTCTGTGGCAAGATAGGTTACTCTTCCACCTGCGCGGTTGTGTCCGAGTTCTTTGATTATTTGATAGCCGTAGTTGGAAAAGTTGGGGTAATTAGTCATTATAATTAGTAGGTTTTTAGTGAACTGTTCAATAATGGATAATGGATAATGGATAATTGATAATTGATAATTGATAATTGATAATTACCTCTCCCTAAAAGAAAGAGGATTGAATAAAAGGAAAATTTTTTATTGTTTCTCCTTTAAAGAAGAGGGTTTAAACCTTAATTATTCGGTAATAGGAAGCAATTAAATTTTTACATTAGGTTCCGAGTCGCTATATTTTGATTATGGTTTAATTAAATTTGGCTCTGCTTTTCTGTATTTAGCAAATATTTTGGCAGGTTTAAATAATAAGTAAATTAGTGGAATTAGAGTTGCAGAAAGAGAGGCAATCGCTACTATTGCTGAGAATAAAATTTCTCCTAAAGTAAGGCAGTGTAGTTGAGGAATGACTTCAGAAAAAATATTAAAAGTTACAACTAAGCTAACATCTAGTCCTACTGTTAAAATAGCTATATCTTCTTTTTTGGAGAACAATTGACCTATCTCGTTTTTAGGTATTATTAATTTAATTGTTTCTGCAAATATAGACAAATACAACGCAGGTATATACAAATACAACGCAGGTAAAAAATACACAATCGCTAATATTATTGCAGATAAAATCGTAAATGACTGTCCTAGATAATTGAAAATTGGTGTAAAAAATGGAAAAGATATAACAA
>NZ_LGSU01001040.1 GCF_002260545.1 Hydrocoleum sp. CS-953
CAATCTTATCGTCTTTTTTATTATACTTAACTGCATTATTAATTAAATTGCTAAATACTTGTTCTAGAAGTATTTTGTCTCCATAAATCACTGGCAAATTATCCATATTTCTGATTTCAAAAGATATATCGGGTTTACTAACTTTAACAACCTCAGACACATTTTCAATTAATTCATTCAGATTAATAGGAGATTTATGAAGTTCTTGACGACCTAAACGAGAGAAATATAACAAAGCATTAATTAAATCCTCCATCCGTTGAGTTAAACGCACCAAAGTCTCTAATTTTTCTCGACCATCTTGGTTAAGAATTTCCCCATAATCTTCCATCAAAAATGTAGAATAATTATGAATACCTCGCAATGGTTCTTTTAAATCATGGGAAGCAATATAAGTAAAAGAATCTAACTCACTATTACTTTGTTCTAGTTCCAGATTTATTTTTGCTAATTCAGAAATTCTGCGCATCACAATTCCCACAATTGCGGTTTTAAAATCTTGCGCTCCTTCTATTTCATAAGGTTGCCAAGGTAAGGAATGAAATTTAACTATTTCTTGCCATTGTTCAAAAGATGTTCGAGGACAAAGTGTCATTTTACCATCAGATTCAATCTCTATAGGATATTCTGGATTTCCAGCCCAATTAACTGTTTGACTTACTTCTGGTCGAAACCACAAAACATAAACTTCTTGTAACTTGGCAATTTCTAACACTAATAATCCACCAGAAATATCTTTAAATTCTTGAGCAGGTGGGTAAATTATTGGTAAAGAATCAGTTGAATAGATGTCAGTCTTCATCTGATTTTTTACCCAATTTAGTAGTTCTGTAATTTCTGCATCGTTTGGTGTTTTTCCTACTTTGTGATATTCTCCTTCTAGAAAAATTACAGACCCCGTTGCTCCAACTATTGTTAATAATTTACTGCCGATATTTTTGATAACATTTAATAAATCTTCTGACTCAGAAATAATCTTTATTACTTCAGCTTGGACGGACTTCAGAGCAACTTTATTATCTAAATTATCATTTTGTTCTCTCATGGGAATATGAATCGACATTATTTGACCTAAAAATTCACAAACCACTCGTTTATGGTAGGGAATATATTTAGTTGATTCGTGATGACAAGCAATTAAACCCCATAATTTTCCTTCTTTCACCAGAGAAACTGACATTGAACCCATAACACCCATATTATCAAGATATTTTACATGACAGCGAGAAACACCCCGCAGCACAGAAAAAGTTAAATCTAGAGGTTCGTTAGTTAAAGGATTAAATTGAGGTACTAACTCAACAATTTGAGAGTTGATATTTGGAATAGTTCGTACAAACTTAACAGAGAAAACAGCTCTTGCTACTTGGGGAACATCATAAGCAGGATAATATAAACCTAAAAATGCTTCTTGGTCTTCTCGTTTATCTTCGGCAATTACTTCTCCAGAGTCATCAGGATGAAACTTGTAGATCATCACCCTGTCAAATCCAGTAATTTTGCGGATTTCTTGAACTACAATCTGACAAAGTTCATGTAAATTGGCAGATTTCTGAATTTTATTAATTATGGGAAAAGTCAGTTGATAAAATTGGGAAAAGTCTGTAGCTGATTCATTTTCACAAGGTTCAAGTTCTAGAATTACAACTCCATTATTACGATGAATAATACCGTTAAATAATCTAACTTCATTTCCACATTTAATAGATAATTTGAGTGGGTTGATATATACAAAATTTCCTGCCAAATTCTGACGAATCTTATCTATTTGTTCAGAATCTAAGAGACATTCGATGTTCTGTTCGAGTAGATTTTCTGGAGGAATATTGAGCCATTTTTCTGTATTACTACCAACTTGAATAATATCCAACTCTTGCTCTTGCAAAACCAATAATACTCCATGATCTTGAATGAAGTTAGGAATATGAATTTGTTCATTATAGTCTTTTCGGAAGCTTTTTTGAATCTGCTANTGTTCGAGTAGATTTTCTGGAGGAATATTGAGCCATTTTTCTGTATTACTACCAACTTGAATAATATCCAACTCTTGCTCTTGCAAAACCAATAATACTCCATGATCTTGAATGAAGTTAGGAATATGAATTTGTTCATTATAGTCAATATTTGAATTGACTCTTTGTTTTATGATGATTTTTTCTTTATTATCCATTTTATCTGATTATAATTTTGGATTCGAGATTCCGTATCTTTATAATAAATACTATAAACTAAAAGAATTGCTGAAAGTAGCAATTGTTGAGTTACTGTAAGAAAAAAAAGGTATAAGTCAATAGGGTTAAGATTAGACTACAACTTATAAGGTATCGAACTATTAGAGTAGATATTGAGATGACAGAACTGCAAAAAAAATCTTTAGCTGAACTGTATTGATCTATCAACTCATCTACTTTGACTCTGACTGGGTGCTTCAGAAAATGAATTAACTATTGCGTATAGAGCAATAGAAGAAAAATTTGACCACTCATCGCCTCTGATGGGGTGCTTCAGGAAATGAATTAACTATTGCGTATAGAGCAATAGAAGAAAAATTTGACTACCCATCACCTCTGGCGGGGTGCTTCAGAAAATAAATTAACTATTGCGTATAGAGCAATAGAAGAAAAATTTCACCACTCATCACCTCTGGCNCCTCTGGCGGGGTGCTTCAGAAAATAAATTAACTATTGCGTATAGAGCAATAGAAGAAAAATTTCACCACTCATCACCTCTGGCGGGGTGCTTCAGAAAATAAATTAACTATTGCGTATAGAGCAATAGAAGAAAAATTTCACCACTCATCATCTCTGGCGGGGTGCTTCACGGAATGAATTAACTATTGCGTATAGAGCAATAGAAGAAAAATTTGACTACCCATCACCTCTGGTGGGGTGCTTCACGGAATGAATTAACTATTGCTCTATACGCAATAGAAGAAAAATTTGACTACCCATCACCTCTGGTGGGGTGCTTCACGGAATGAATTAACTATTGCGTATAGAGCAATAGAAGAAAAATTTCACCACTCATCATCTCTGGCGGGGTGCTTCAGAAAATGAAATAACTATTGCGTATAGAGCAATAGAAGAAAAATTTCACCACTCATCATCTCTGGCGGGGTGCTTCAGAAAATAAAATAACTATTGCTCTAAAGGTATAAAGAATTTCAGCTTGAGTAATAAGTCGTTGTAAAAAGATTATTTATTAGTCTTACTGCAACCCATTGACGCACTACTGATGAGCCTTGAAGTTTCATTAGTTCGGAAACTACATTAGTATCAAGTACAATCAAATCAATCCTCAAAATTGGGAATTTCCCCTAGGGGGTCTCTGGATATAATTGGGATTTCAATATCTCCAAAATGGTAAAAACGTTGCTTTATTTTTTCAGCAATATTTAAAGAATATTCTTCGTTTTCTGTTAATACTGCACGGAGAATTTCTTTAGCTTCTGCTTCAAGAGAACCCCCAGTATATTCCGCTTTCTTTTGTAACCTAACTATCAGGTCATCATCAAAGTTGTCGATTATAATACTGTTGATCTTAATATCAAAAATCAACAAGAAACAAAGATTAATCAAACCATTAGGACTTATTATTTTGGGAAAATTGTTGGGTTTAGTTACCTCAACCCAACCTACTAAATAAAAGCTATTTTTCTAATTCCTCAACTGACTTAGGCACCCCCGCAGTTAATACTTTACATCCTTCCTCTGTAACCAAAACATCATCCTCAATTCTCACTCCAATTCCCCGCCAACGATCATATACTTCTGGTTGACCTTTCACAGTTTTAATATTAGGATTAATATAAATACCAGGTTCCACAGTTAACACTTGTCCTGGTTGTAAATTTTGCGGTTCTTCTCCCCATTGATAAACACCCACATCATGCACATCTAAACCTAACCAATGTCCAGTTCTGTGCATATAAAAAGGCTTATATTTTTCCTTTTCAATTATTTCATCAATATTACCTTTTAACATTCCTAAATCTATCAATCCTTCTACTAAAACTCGGACTGCCGTATCGTGAATTTGCTTATAAGGATTTCCTGGTTTTACTTGTTCAATTGCTGCTAACTGCGACCTTAAAACTAACTCATAAATCACCTTTTGTTCTGGTGTAAATTTCCCACTAATTGGAAAAGTTCGAGTAATATCAGAATTATAATAATTGTAAGCAGCTCCAGCATCAATTAATAACAAATCATTTTCTCGCATTTTCCGATTATTTTCTATGTAATGAAGAATGCAAGAATTAGCACCAGAAGCAACAATAGAAGGATAAGCAGGAGTAGCTCCATGACGAGAAAATATATACTCCATTTCCGCTTGAATTTGATATTCAAACTTCCCCTCTTCAGCAAACTTCATCGCATGGTTATGAGCATCAACAGCAATATCAGCAGCTGTCTGCATTTGTGCTAATTCCACATCACTTTTAATCAGACGCATCGGATGTAAAATTGTACTTGAATCTTGAATAGCTGTTGGTCCAATGCCATGTCTGGGATAGACTCGCATCAAATTTTGCCAATGTTTAAACACTGTTTCATTGAAGTGGCGATCGCGTCCTAAACGATAATAAATTTTATCTGCCTTTTTCAAATATTCAGGCAATTTTTGATTTAATTCATTAATAGAAAAAGCTGCGTCCGCACCATACCTTTCCTTAGCAACTTCCACACCAGCACGATAACCAGTCCAAGTTTCTTTTTCTTGGTCTTTTGGTTGCACAAACAAAACAAACTTATGCTTTTCATGGTGAGGTGCAATAACCGCCACAGCTTCCGGTTCATTAAAACCTGTTAAATAAAAAAAGTCGCTATCTTGACGATAGGAATATTCTACATCATTGTGCATGACAGCCATTGGCGCACTTCTAAAAATAGCCGTACCATCGCCAATTTTTGCCATTAAATTTTCCCGTCGTTGTTTATATTCTGAGTAAGTTGTCATATTTTTAGAACTAAGAAGTAAGGAATAAGGAACAAAGGAAAATCATATCAAATTTTTTAGTATCTGTTCGGTTATCCTTTGGGAAGCAAGTTATATCATGTCCACTGGTATCGTTTGTGTAAACCGAAGCGTGAATATATACAATAAATTTAAGTTTTTTCAGGTTTTTAAGCCTTATTCCTTATTCCCTATTCCCTATTCCTTCTTCCTTATCTTTAACTTACAATACCAATGCTACCGGACTTGATACTAAATCTGGTTGAGAAAGAATCTTTATTATGAAGATAATGCAGAAGTCCAGTAGTGGACTGTTTCAACTAAAACTGTGCAATAGATTTTTGTTTCTAGGTGTCTTTCTCTCCCCACCCTCCCCACACTCCCCATTTTAGCTGTGTCAGTCCAGTAGGGTGCGTTTCCGCTCTTAGCGGACATGAAAATACGGCTAAAATTCAGACGATGAAAGAGATTCAGCAATCCGTCCTAACGCACCATTTTAGATATGGGGAAAAAAAGAAAATTTTTTCCTTGAGCGTCCATCCTCNTTTTTAAATAGGAGAACTTTGTGAAAGCTTTTGTAATTCAGGAATTTGGTAAATTAGTCTGTACTGAAAAACCACAACCACAACCAAAATTTGGAGAAGTTTTAGTCAAAGTCACAGCAGAGTCCAGTAGGGTGCGTTTCCGCTCTTAGCGGACATGAAAATACGGCTAAAATTCAGACGATGAAAGAGATTCAGCAATCCGTCCTAACGCACCATTTTAGATATGGGGAAAAAAAGAAAATTTTTTCCTTGAGCGTCCATCCTCTCCCTAAAAGTGAGAGGTCATTTCAGTTATCAGTTATCAGTTATCAGTTATCAGTTATCAGTCAACCTCCGACTAAAGTCGGAGGCTTGAAATACTGAGTTAAATATTTTTTCATCCCCTTAAAAGGGGAGGCTTTGGACCTCATTTTTTGGTAATTATTAATTGTTAATTATTTAAAATAAGTCTAAATACTTACTCAAATTTTCCCACTTTCATGTACTACATTTTGTCGTGATGAATGTGGGTTAATTGTTTTTTTAGTCAGTAATTTATTACAGTTCTTTGAAAGATCCAAAAACTTGAATTGCCTTGATTATTTACTAGATCTTATAATATTAAAACTGTTTATTTTTGTTCATTTGTTTAACTGTTGCCATCATTTCTCCTAAAAAGGGTAAACCAATAATCGCAGGAAGAAAATAACGAGAAGTGCATAATAAACCTAAAGCTGCTCCTGTAGCTTCTCCAA
>NZ_LGSU01001041.1 GCF_002260545.1 Hydrocoleum sp. CS-953
ATTATTAATTGTTGAGCAGGTCATGTAGGATTAGCTGAATATGAAGTAACTTTGGGAATAGCTCAATAATTAAGTGGTTCTATTCAAACTCTGCAAAACCTTCCTGGTTCAATTTCCTATCTATTTGAAAAGACAGCAGAAAAATTTTCTGCTAACTATATTTTAATTGATATGAGTCCTAGTTTAAGTTCAATAAATCAGAACTTACTTATGACTAGCAATTTTTTTATTGTGCCTACTGTTCCTGACTTTTTTTCTATAATGGCAATTGATTCATTAGCTAGAATAATACCAAGATGGCATAGTTGGGCAAAAAAAGCTAGTGAATTAAAAGTTCTGACAGAAGCTATTTATCCTTTTCCGAAAGTAACACCTCTTTTTTTAGGAACAATTATCCAAAACTATCGAATCAGAAATAAACAACCTTCTGCTAATTTTCAGGAATAGATAGATAGAATTCAAAAAGCTGTTTCAGATGAATTAGTTCCGTCATTAAAAGAAGAAAATATGTTATTACCAAATGAAGTTTATTCTTCTCAAAATATGAATGACTATTGTTTAACTAAAATGTCTGATTTTAATAGTCTTATTGCCATATCTCAGGATTTTCAAACACCTGTTTTTGCATTAACAAAAGAACAAATTTCTAACAATGGTTCTAAACCTAAACAAGGAAAAGTTTTAAAAGATACTTTACAAGCATCTTCTAATTTTAGAGATGCTTTTTCAAATTTAGCCGATAGAATCATTAATTTAACCTCAAATGCAGTCTGCACTTGACCAATTTCATATCAATATTAATCGCGTTAGAGATTTAATAGCTATTCATAATTCTGTTAGAGCTAAATCTACCTCTGTTCTCGACCTTTCAGATATGTTGAGAGCTGCTCTAGTTTTAGCTGTAAGTGCTTTAGACTATTATGTACATCAAATTGTCAGACTAGGAATGCTAGAAATACATCGAGGTTTGCGTACTGAACCTCCTGCATTTTCTCGTTTTCAAATTTCTTTAGGTACTGCAAGAGAAGGGTTAAAAAATCCTCCCGACTTTGCATCTTATTTAGAAGATGAAATTCGACAGCGACATAGTTATAAAAGTTTTCAACAACCTGATAGTATAGCAGATGCAATTAGACTAATTTCATATAAAAAATTGTGGCTAGAAGTTGCAAGTATTATGGGTAGAAAAGATCAGGATATTAAGCAAGAATTAAAAATTATTATTGACCATAAAATCAGGTCTCAAAATTACCTTTGAAATGGAATAAAAAAATTAAATTCAGTATTTTAAGCCTCCCTATTTGATTGAGGTACTGATAACTGATAACTGAAATTGCCGTCGAAACAAGATTGCTCACGAAGCAGATATAGATCCAACTTTAAGTTTAGGTAATAGATGGGCAATTGACGAAATTATGGTTGGTGGTGCAGTTAATTTTATCGAACAGGTTGTTGACAGTATTCATTCGATTCTTTAATAAGAGAAAGTTAGAAAGGCTTCAATAATTAACAATTAACAATTAATTATTAATAATTACCGTTTCTGTAATAGAGGGATTGCCTAAAAGGTTTTTTTCATTTTTCTCTTGAAATAGAAGGCTTTATATCTTGATTTTTCGGTAATAAAATCCTTAGAGTTAAAATCAGGAGATAAATATTCTTTACTTCCATAGTTTACTGTTTACTTTTTCTCTCAAATGCTCATAACTTTATCTAAAATCTAAAAACTATGGCGCAATAGTTGAATTAATTATCTACTTCATCAAATTAGGCGATCGCTACTTTATCTAAAATCTAAAAACTATAGCGCAATAGTTGAATTAATTATCTACTTCATCAAATTAGGCGATCGTGTAGCGTTCTATAACACTATTATCACTCTCGGACTTTATCTAAAGTCTAAAAACTATAGCGCAATAGTTGAATTAATTATCTACTTCATCAAATTAGGCGATCGTGTAGCGTTCTATAACACTATTATCACTCTCGGACTTTATCTAAAGTCTAAAAACTATAGCGCAACAGTTGAATTAATTATCAGCTCAGACTATCGCTACCCCCGGACTTTATCTAAAATCTAAAAACTAGAGCGCAACAGTTGAATTAATTATCAGCTCAGACAATTACAACTCTCGGATTTTATCTAAAATCTAAAAACTAGAGCGCAATAGTTGAATTAATTATCTACTCAGACTATCGCTACCCCCGGACTTTATCTAAAATCTAAAAACTAAAGCGCAACAGTTGATAGCTGAGACTAAATACTTACGAAAAAAATTAACGCCTTTTATCTCTGGTTAACAAGGAAGTTTAGGTAGAGATGAAAGGCGAATATATTAGAAAAATGAAAACTGTTGTGGGTAATTATGATATAGAACTTAGGGATAGAAAAATTAACTACTGACTTGAGATATAGCATAGAGGGCGATCGCTAAACTTAACCGTGCTTGTTCAACTTCGGATAAATCATACCAATCAACAGGTTGCATTGTTGCCAAAGTATTTTCTACAGCATCATTTTGCTCTCCACGCATGGAATAAGCAAGAGGACGTGCCATTACTTCCAAATCTTCCAAATCCCAACCGGGTAAAACTTCGCTGACACAATGTACCAATTGATCTGAGAGAGATAAAGTAGAACCTAAACGATTCACCTGATCCACAACATTAATGGCAATCTTGCCTAACTTGTTGAGTAAATTCTTAGGAGCAAAATCTGCAAACTTTTTATATAAAGCATTCTGAGTATCAATAATCGGCCAAAGTTTGTCAGTTTGACTATAAAAATTTTGGCAAGCGGTAGTCATTTCCACATCATTTAGTAAATCAGACAAAGGTAGTTCTTCTTCTAGAGAATTAAAATAAGCATCTGATTCTGGTGATTCAGGATTCCAAGGATAAGCAATATCGTCTAGAACTATCGCATTTAATAAATCTAATTCTACCTCAGTAGAGGCATTGTTAAGAGAAAATTGAGAACGGGAAGGCTGATTATTCATAATTTTATTCCATGGGTAATATTTAGAAGTAGTTCATTAATTGATAATGGATAATTACCTCTTTAACAATTGATAATTAATAATGGGGATAATTAGGGGTGGCTGAATAAATTTAAAACCCTTGAAAGATAAAAGCTTTAGGATTTTTGGGTAGAACAAAGTGCCTGGTTTTAAGTTTAAAACTATCAAAAAGTTAGTATAAAAGGCAGAATAATAGCAGAAAAATCAAGGGACAAATATATCTGACCATCTCCTCTATACTACTCTCTACTCCACTACTCCCCCACTCTTGAAGCCGATATGAAACTCGGAGCGACTAGAATTGAGAAGCTTTGCGGAAACTGTTCCGCAATTATCAATTATCAATTGGTAATTAGCAATATCTTTATTGCCTACTTTTTTAGCTACAGAAGCAACCTAGTTAGTTCCGTAATCTAGTTTGGATTAGATAATTCATTATCAATTATCAATTATTCATTAGTGCAGTAACCTAGCTAGTTCCGTAATCCAGTTTGGATTAGATAATTCATTATCAATTATCAATTATCAATTATCCATTAGTAAAGTCTTCTGTTGTTTCAATCACAAACTCAAAAGCTTGACCTTGAGAACTGCCAAATTTTAGCAATGTTCCTGATTCTATAGCAACCTCATCACGATGTATTCTTTGCCAACTACCAGACTGATAAATTAAAGTCCCGAAACGAGAAATATCTCGTAAAAAGTAAGTTGGTTCAACCTCTTCATTGGGTAAACAACGACAAAAAATTTCTGCGTGTTTTTGGGAAACCCACCGCTCCAAAATTACCAAATCATTTTCCTGAGAACGCCCAACCGAAATTGTACCAACCCAAATTGGCCAGACTTGATTATTATCATCTTGAGAACGTAAAAAAGCTCTAGAAGTATAACCGCTAATCCAAGTCGGAGAGTTAGTAGGTAGTTGAGTGACTAATTCATCAAATACTTGAACTAATTGACCATTGAACTCTGGGTGCATATACAATACTGGTAGAGTCCAAGCTGGTTGATTAAATCTGTAGAGAGTTAATAATTGTTGTCTTGCTACTGCTACTGCCTGATCTATTAACATTCCTTCTGTCAAACCTTGAGCAAAAGCTTGAATAAAACTTAAAGCTTCTCTATCGGCAATTTCATCTCGCATCCCTAAAACGGCAGGTACTCCATGATGGATTAATACTTCTGATAGACTACTGCGTGGTATTGCTTGTACCTCACCAGAAGATAGACGCTCTGTAGCAGGTTGCGCTCCCCAGCAAGCATTGAATACTGCCAGGGTTACTCCATTCCGAACTAGGACTTGTGCTAACTCAGTACCATTGAGGGTTGTGTTAGGTGCCAAAAATAACCAACCACCATCTGGACCTGGTGTACCGTGACCAGCATAAAAAAGTACATTATAAGTTTTTTTATCTAGATAGGAAATTAATTCTTCTGGAGTGGGCTGAATTAGTGTATCGACTCTACAAGGAATAGTAGGATTAGCTCTGGGTGTATTGGGGTTTGTGATGTTGTGAGCTTTCAAAACCTCAATTAGTTGGGCTGCTTCTTCTTCTAGTTGTAATTTGGATGGAACTAGAGATTGATGGCCATTACCTGTGGGGGATTGCCCTTGAGGGCTACTTTCCCCAATTACTAACAAAATATTTAGAAATTGGGAAGGTGGTTGGCTGCGTAAGGAGTTAACATCACTGGTGGTACGACTGAATAAAATTTCCCGACTTAGAGAAAAGGCGGGTAAAGCGACTCCTGGTTGCATAATTTCCCAGGGTAGGGCGATTAATTCTGGTTCCCTAATATCTAATCTTACTCGTAAGGGTAATTCTTGGCCAATAGCAATGCCTTGACTTTGGTGGAGACTATTACCAATTTCTCCTTGAAATAACCACTGCCACAGGTTAATACCTAAATTTTGCATTAGGCGACTGGTACGATTTATTTTGACACCAGATTGAGAGGCAGGATGAATATTTGGGATTGACGCTAAGGCGTGCTGGGGTACACCTATAGGAATAGCAGGTAAACTTTGGGGAGAGAAGACTTCTAACCAAGCCTGCCAATCTTTTGATAAGGTTTCTGGCCATACTTGGTCGTGGTGGACATATCCCCGTTGAAAAGGAGCCTGCATAACCCAGACTGCAAAGTGATTAGTTTCTGGGATGTTCAGGCGGGCGATCGCTATACTTAGGCAAGGACTTTCTGGAGGGAAAGGCATTCAATTTTTTTTATACTATTCTATTCTTATTCTTAATGTACTTGAAGATATTTCAGCTAGTTTGGTTTAACTATATTATTGTAAATCTTTCGCTTTTATTCGCATCATAAATAATTTTGGCTTTTGAAACTTACGAAAATGTTGGAGAGATAACGGTTCATTAATGGATAATGGATAATTACCTCTCCCTAAAAGGGAGAGGATTGACACTTAAGGAAAAAAATTTATTTTTTCCCCTTGACAAGGGAAGGCTTTTAACCTAAATGATTTAATTAATAATTACTAATTGTTAATTATTCGGTAAGTTTTTACGGTTCATGGCCAAGTTGTTAGATATGGTGACGATAGGACTGACATGAATTGCAGCTATAAAATAGCTGAGAAAATGTATAGAAGCCCTAACCGTATCTCCAGAAAATAGGTCCTGGTGGAGAAGTAATTGATAATTTATGGGTGATAATTGATTTGATGATTGGATGAGTGGGAGATATCTAATCTAAAATAGCTGAGAAAATGTATAGAAGCCCTAACCGTATCTCCAGAAAATAGGTCCTGGTGGAGAGGTAATTGATAATTTATGGGTGATAATTGATTTGATGATTGGATGAGTGGGAGATATCTAATACCATTTCTCAAAAACTTTTCTACATTTGATTGAGTAGGGGAGTGTAGGGACGTTGCACAGGCAAAAATGGGTTTTCCGTTCCGGAATGCTCCGCTTTCCATGTCGCGCAGCGATACGTCCGTACGGGAGAAGTAAAAATAAGGATAATCTAAAGATTAAATTATCTCAAATCAGCAAAAAGGTAATTCTCCGAAGGTAATTACTTAATAACTGAAGTCTTAATCAAGTATAGCATTAATGCATGGGAATTGGTATATAGCAATCCGTGCATAGGTTATGACAAATCAAAAAGTAGATAAAAAACCTGAAACTCCCTCCAGATGAGCTGTAGCAATAGTGCCTGTTGCCTAAAAAGCAGTAAGATTTTTGCCACGAATATGCGGAGGATTGCTATA
>NZ_LGSU01001042.1 GCF_002260545.1 Hydrocoleum sp. CS-953
CTATAGCAATCCTCCGCATATTCGTGGCAAAAATCTTACTGCTTTTTAGGTATGGAGGGAACAGGGAACTCTTAACTGGCTGGAGTTTCAAGTTTTTTATCTACTTTTTAATTTATCACGACCTATTTAGGATTACTATAGCTAATCAAAAAACAACTATGACAGCTAGAATATAATCTTTATTTCTAGATAAGTAAAGAGCTGTTTACAAAATAGACTGATAATGAATCTTAAACTAGGATTTTTTTTTGCCATTGCTGTTTGCTATCTATTAGAATTTACTAAAAAATTCAGGGGTATAAAGCCTCTCCATTTATGGAAAAAAATAAAAAAAGTTCCTTTTAGCCAATCCTTCTATTACAGAATAGGTGCTTATTAATAATTAATTGTTAATTATTAATTGTTGAATTTAAACTTCTCATACACAGCCAGATATTAATCAAAATCTATTTGTGTAATATANAGTTAAAAATCTTTCTTTTTGAGATAACTCATTTTTTTGATCCGCACATTCAGAAGCTAATTCTTGAGTCCAAACTTTGATTTTAGGTCCAGAACTACCCAATCTAATAATCATCTCATTTGCCAGTGATACTTGAATAATTGGTTCATCATCTATATAAGTACCATTAACACCAAAATTGATGATAATCCAACTAGACTTATCTTCCCAAATTTCTGCATGATAACGAGAAACTATAGCACTGTAAATTATAACATCATTATCACTTGCTCTACCTATACGAATTAATGATTTTTCTCCCCAACTCCAATGTTGAACAGGAACTAATTGAGTTGGATGTAATAAAGCTAAAGTAATCACTTTTAATAATTATTAAATATATGACAATTTTAATATTTTAGAGAATAGGAATTACTGGGAATAGGGAACAGATATTAATATTAAACTCTACCTCACCGAAAAATTTGGGTAGTTATACCAATTCCCATGCATTATTGCTATACTTGGGCGATACTTCAGTTATTAACCGCTCAGTACAATCAGAATCATTTTTTTGCTGATTTTCGCTAGTTTAATGTTAATTATTCTTATGTTTCCTTCTCTGTACGGACGTTGCACAGGCAAAAATGCGTTTTCCGTTCCGGAATGCTCCGCATTTCCTGACGGAATGCTCCGCAAACATGTCGGCGACAGCCGTTAACGGAGTTATGCGCCAGCAAAACATGTCGCGCAGCGATACGTCCCTACCTACTCCCCTACTCCCCTACTCAAGTAAATATAGAAAAGTTTTTGAGAAATGGTATTACGCCTCCTCTTTTAAGAGGATTAAAAAAAAGAATATTCCGTATTTCAAGCCTCCTTATTGTAGAGGTACTGATAACTGATAACTGATAACTGAAATTACCATCCTCAAAATAGCTGTAATTATAGCTATATTGATAAATCATTTGTATTTTTCTCTCCCTCATCTTTTGAAGAATTAAAATTTTTTATCCCTTGAGACTTTACCCCATCAATTTTTTCCTTAGCTACTGTTGTTACTTGTTGAATTTTGGTAGAAAATTCATCCGTAGTTGTCTGAGTTTTCCTATTTTTTTTCTCTCTAGATTTAGTTTGAAAATCTTCTACTTTTTGTTTTGCTTGTTCTGTAACTACTTGGGCTTTTTCTTCAGCTTGTTTTTTCACAACCTTAGCTCTTTGTTGAAATCCGAGAGCTAATTTTTTGGCCTCACCTCGTGCTATATCAATATGTTCTCTAGTTCTGACTAAATCTGCTTGTAAAAAGTTCTTAAGTAAAACTACTTTTTCCGCAACCCCTCCACTATAATATTGAGGATTTTCAACAGCACTATTTACTACTATTACTCGTTTATTTCCAGTGCTATAAACTGCTTCTGGTGCTAGTAAATAAACACTATCCAAAACACCTCGCCACCCATTAGATTTAAACAAATAATTAACTATTGCACCTGTTTTTATATTGAGAATATATTCTANCCCCTCCACTATAATATTGAGGATTTTCAACAGCACTATTTACTACTATTACTCGTTTATTTCCAGTGCTATAAACTGCTTCTGGTGCTAGTAAATAAACACTATCCAAAACACCTCGCCACCCATTAGATTTAAACAAATAATTAACTATTGCACCTGTTTTTATATTGAGAATATATTCTACAATAAAACCTACTTTTTCCCCTGTATCAGTCCAAACTTCATTACCAATTATATTGACAATATTATTGTGTTTTTCCAAATTATCTGGTTGTGGTTTCCCATTAACTAGAGTAGCATCAGCACCAATAGTCTCAATTTGTTGCCAAGCAAAATATTTTTTTTCTTTACCAAATAAACCAGATTTACAGATAAAACCTATAACTTGATGAGATTGAGGATCGAGGCATAATTCTTCTATGCAACCTTGATCTTCAACTGTTTCACGGTCAAGCACTAATCTCTTTAACAGTTGACTATGTTTGATTACCTCTGGAATTTTATTCATAATTTTACTCCTAACACAGAGTTTTGATGAAAAATATTGATTGAGGAAGAAGTAAGAAGAAATTTTAAATAATATAGATACAATCTTTGCTGTCTCTTCCCTATTACCCATTGCCTAAAATCGAAAATTTATACATTTCACCAAGGGTGATAAATCTTATATAATAGATAATAAAGGTTGTAAAAAAATCAAATTAATCCCATTAAAAAAATTATACCATTCATTAAGTAACCTATTCAGATTTTGTATCTTCAAATAAGTCTTGTTGTTCACATTCGGGATCGAACATCGCCTTTAATAAAGGAGTTTCAGGTTTGTCTAAACCATTTTTTTGGGGAGAATTTTGCCTTTGTTTAAAATTCACTCCCTTTGATTGATCGTCGAGATATATGGCAATTTTTGGTCCAGTAAGAGCCAAATTAATTATCAACCCATTGATTACCTTAACTTTCTTGATTGGTTTACCGTCAATGTATGTACCATTGCTACCTAAATTAATAATTTCCCAATCTCGATGATTAGCTTTTAATTCAACATGATAACGAGAAACTACAGAACTATAAACAACCACATCATTATCTGAGCAACGCCCAATCTTAATGACAGATTTATTATCAAAAGTCCAACTTCTGACTGGCATAGACTGAAGTGGATGTAGCAGTGTTAGTCTAATCACATTTGCTATTTAATATTTTTAGTAGAATACCTGAGATAATTGTAGATTATTTAGTTTTTATGGTGGTTCTTAGGTATATGAACTAAGAAGTCAGAAGTTATTTTTGGAACGGCTATTTTGAGCAACCCTCCAAAAACATTTTGCCCATCAAGGCGGAGAAGAATCTCCGACTAATTTTAACTTCTGACTTTCCTGCGGAATGGGGAACTAACAGACTTCTGATTTCTGACTTCTTGAAGTCCCTTAATATATGTCAGATTTCTCCAGGAAGAACTTAATTATAGGAAAACCTGAAGCTAAAGATTTTAATTAACCCGAAATCTAAACTTGAGCTAAGAAATTTGAAACAGGAACGAAACTAAGTCTCCTTTGCCCAAAGATATCCGATCGCCTGGTCTTAACTTATGTCTATTTCCTTTTGTCAAAGGAGTGTTGTTGACATAAGTACCATTAGAACTACCAGTATCTTCAATATAATAACTATCTCCCTCTACTCTAATATCAGCATGAGTACGAGAAACTACCTCAGAGTCAGGAAATCCTGAAACATCAATATCTGGTGGTACTCGATCATTGGGTTTACCTATATGAATCACAGATAAATTGACTGGCAATTCAATATCTGTATCTGTTCTGATATGGAGCAACTTGGCCGACTGTTTTTGCAACTGGGTCTTTGCCGGAATTGCTTTTCCCCCACTGGGAGATGGAGAACTTACTTCAGGGGTAGCAACAGGGGTAGTAACAACGTTAATAGTTTGTGGTGGTTCCTCTGTAACAAGCGGAGTATTAGGCTTGCTAGATTTTTCTAAGTTTAGTTTACCAGATACTATGGGTTCTGGTGTCACTAATGGGTCTGGTGGGTCTAGGTCAGGTATATTTTCCGAAGGCATACCTGGATCTATACCAGACAGAGGTGATACTATAGTGGGCATCACTGCTGGATCTGTTTGGGGTGAAATTTGACCTTCCTCTGTACCAGCACTAACTTTCAAATCGAAGCCACATTGACCACAAAAAGCAGCATCAGCTTGAACTATTGCCCCACAGTTAGGACAATTTGTAGTTACTGGTAAGGGAGTGTAGCAAGCTTCACATTGGTTTGCTCCATCAGGATTCTGATGATTGCAATTAGGACAGACAATCATTTATCTTCTCCTTGCTATCGGCCAGATAAGTAAAGTACCTCAACTTTAACATCCTCCCGACGTTGTGCTTGAGTCACAACGTGGAATTCCTCATACCATTTCAGGGAAGTCACGCATTCAAAAGTCAAAAGTTAACAGTACAGGAAAGTGGGAGTTTTCAACCAACCTCTTGGATAAAGGCAAATATTTTAGTTGTTGACCTCAACAATACTTGATAATTTGCTTCTCCTAGATTTTTTTGAGATTAATCACTGTTTAAATATTTACCCCAGTCACTAACCACTGTAATTCTCCTTGGGGCTGGATCAGACGACTGGGATAATTCATATCATCAGCTTTTTCTGCAAATACTTGGTCTAATGCTTCTTGTTTATCTGCACCAGCAACTAGAAATATTACGCAACGAGCCTGATTAATTAATCGAACTGTGAAAGTTATTCGTGGTTGGCCATCTTTATTGCCTACGGTAATTAGGCGATCGCTTACTTTTAAGGCATCTGTATAAGGAAACAGGGATGCTGTATGACCATCACCTCCCATTCCTAGTAAAATCAAGTCCAAACTAGGAAATGCCCCTGGTGAAACCTGAAAAAATTCTTGCAAATGAGCATCATGGGCAGCAGCATCTGCTTCTGGATCGCCTGCCCCTGTTTCCATAGGATGAACATTTGTGGGTGGTATGGGTACTTGGTCTAGCCAAGCTTGCCTGGCCATTTTTTGATTACTATCTGGGTGGTCAGGAGCTACATAACGTTCATCGCCCCAAAATACATGAATTTTATCCCAAGGCAAATTTTGATTTGCTATGGACTCATAAAGTGGCCTTGGTGTATTGCCACCAGCTAAAGCTATGGTACATTGGNGGATGAACATTTGTGGGTGGTATGGGTACTTGGTCTAGCCAAGCTTGCCTGGCCATTTTTTGATTACTATCTGGGTGGTCAGGAGCTACATAACGTTCATCGCCCCAAAATACATGAATTTTATCCCAAGGCAAATTTTGATTTGCTATGGACTCATAAAGTGGCCTTGGTGTATTGCCACCAGCTAAAGCTATGGTACATTGGCCACGTTCTGCGATCGCTGCTTCAATTTTAGACAAGGAAATGTCCAAAGCTTCTTCGATCAACTTTTCCTTATTTGGCAACAATTTAACCTGTTTGTTCATTTGACTTCTGTTATGATTTAATGTATACACCCAATTAAAGATAGTGATTATTTCTCAATTTGGGTATCGGAGCTATACTATGGCAACTTGTATTTAGATGTCAGTTTATCTCATTACACTCAAGTCATATTAGTATTTGCTAGGTAAAATTTAAGCTACAAAAATTCAGGACAGATAAATTTAGTGGTAAGCAGTCAATCAACAAATTCTTAAAAAAAAATAACATTTGTTGATTTTGGCTCAAGTCTGAATAAATTCTTAATATTTAATCAAATTTTCATATTACCAACAAAAATTATTCCAATCTCAATATATTTTTTCGGCTGGCTTTTTTGCTTCTGTAGCGATCGCTTTCCTTGGTTGGACTGTAGGTTTAATTGATTTGACAGGAATCGCTTTTTGTGTTATTGCAGCCTTTATTGCTACTAACTTGGAAAGTGTAATTGGGGCAACGATGCAGTCTCAGTTTGAATGGTTAACCAATGAAGTAGTAAATATTATCAATACTTTAATCGGAGCGATCGCTGCAATTTTATTAGCCATAGTTTGGTACTATATAGTAATTAGTAATCAGCCAATAGGTATGAGCTTTTTTGTTTCCTAAATCTTAGCTTTGTACTCCTGACTACTTACTTTATAGTCTAAGTTTATATGTTTAGCTTGAATTATTTTCACCTAAAATCTATAACAATCTTAATTTGAATTGTCAGATATTTTAGATTTTTAGATAACAGGAAAAACTAGATATAGGAATTAGTGAAATTCTCAATCATTCCTGAGAATTTACATAGTTATTACA
>NZ_LGSU01001043.1 GCF_002260545.1 Hydrocoleum sp. CS-953
GTAATTATACTATTGCTACTCAGATAAAAGTTTGTTTATCATAGTAAACGTAAAGCAAACAGCTATAAAACTTATATTCCGCCTATCTGACACAGAGAGCTTTTTTTCTAAAAGCCTTGCTATATCTGATTTGAAAAATAGTCAAAATTCTCATCAGAATATCCGGAATGTGGGATAAAACCATTGTAAATTATTACTGTATACACACTAACTAATTGTTAGTGATTTATCTTTATGGGACTTTGAACGAACACATCCAGAAAATTGAACTATAAATAGGGCTGATTAAATCTCAAAGCATTGACAGATCAAGGCAAATGCCTTTTTAGGTCTAAAAAAGTGCCAGCTTTTTGGTCTCTAGAGCTGCAAAAAGTTAGCATTTTAATCGGGCGAGGACGAAAAAATCAAGGGAAAATTCTTCCCACTAACTCCTCTATGATTCCTATTTATCCTGACTCCTGACTCCTGACTCCTACCCTCACCCATAAGACTTTTTCAGCAAACCCTAAATATACCTGAACAGCCAAGTTATAGGTAAAATCTAACTTTACCGCTTAATTTGCTGAGTATTTTTACTTTTTGCATAACTGAGATACACCCTAGAAGTATCTAGTAGAAGAACAAACAAAACTATTATTCTCACATCTACACTATGAACGAACTTCAGGTTGACCCCAACACTCAACTCGTAACAGTTAACGATCCTTCACCCTCCATTTCAGTGTTATGGGACCGCGCAGTCCAACAAGCAGTCATTAATAGTAGAGTAGGTCCAACCGTCGCCTCCCGTGCCTATTCTATGGTACATACAGCCATCTATGATGCTTGGGCAGCTTACGATCCATTAGCAGTAGGAACTCAGTTAGGAGACGATCTACAACGTCCTGAATCTGAAAATACAGAAGCTAATAAAGCTGAAGCAATGAGTTTTTCTGCTTACCGGGTGCTGACAGATTTATTCCCGGAGGAAGTAGAAATTTTCAATGATGTGATGGAAACTCTAGGATTAGACCCCAATAATACTACTACCGATACTACTACTCCTGCTGGCATTGGTAATGTTTCCGGTCAAGCACTATTAGCATTCCGTCATAATGATGGTTCTAACCAAGAAGGAAATGACCCCAATGGTGATGGTACTCCTTACTCCGATATCAGTGGTTATCAACCTCAAAATCCTGCTGGAGACCCTATTGACATAGAATTTTGGACTCCCGAAAACGTTCCTATTGACGATCCTAATGGTCGAGTCCAAAACTTCCTGACTCCACAGTGGGGTAATGTAACACCCTTTGGCCTCAAATCAGGTGAAGAATTACGACCAGTAGCACCAGAACCATTTTTGCTAGTAGATGGTGAGGTAGATTTGGATGCAGGTACAATTACTTTGGCAGACCAGTCTGTAGTTCCAATTAGTCAAGATATTATTGGCACTATTATCAATCCTGAATTTATTGCCCAAACAGAACAGGTAGTTAATTTTAGTGCCAACTTGACAGACGAACAAAAGTTAATTGCAGAATTTTGGGAAGATGGCGGTGGTACATCCTTCCCACCAGGAACCTGGATGAGTTTCGGTCAATTTGTTTCTGCTAGAGATGAGCATACATTAGATCAGGACGTCGAACTATTCTTTAATTTAGGTAACGCGGTATTTGATGCTGGTGTTGCTACTTGGGAAGCTAAAGTCTTCTACGACTATGCTCGTCCAGTCCGTACAGTCCGCGAATTAGGCGAACAGGGTTTGATTGGGGAATTTAATGAAGAGCTTGGTGGCTATGCTATTGAAGCTTGGGCAGGTCCTGGAGAAGGAACTCAAACAATTCTTGCAACTGATTTTCTCACCTATCAAACTCCTGGTAGTGATCCTTCTCCTCCTTTTGCTGAATATGTTTCTGGTCATAGCACTTTCAGCGCTGCTGGTGCAGAAATTCTCCAACGGTTTACTGGTGATGATGAGTTTGGGGCTTCGGTAACTTTTGCTCCTGGTGAGTCTCGTTTTGAACCTGGAGTGACACCAACAGAAACTGTAACTCTGGAGTGGGAAACTTTCAGCGAAGCTTCTGATGAAGCTGGTTTTTCTCGTCTTTACGGAGGTATTCACTTTGAGGATGGCGATGTCAATGGTAGGTCTCTTGGGCGACAGGTAGCGGGAGAAGTTTGGGAAGAAGCTCAGTCTCTACTTACCCCCAATAAGATAATGGGTACAAATGGAGATGATGAGNACCAACAGAAACTGTAACTCTGGAGTGGGAAACTTTCAGCGAAGCTTCTGATGAAGCTGGTTTTTCTCGTCTTTACGGAGGTATTCACTTTGAGGATGGCGATGTCAATGGTAGGTCTCTTGGGCGACAGGTAGCGGGAGAAGTTTGGGAAGAAGCTCAGTCTCTACTTACCCCCAATAAGATAATGGGTACAAATGGAGATGATGAGTTAATCGGAACTGATGCTAGTGAATACATACATAGTGGGCGTGGAAATGATATTATCGAAGGTTTGGATGGTAATGATTTAATTCATTCCGGCAAAGGTGACGATATAATTAATGCTGGTGGAGGTCGGGATATTATTGGTGCTGATAAAGGTGATGATATTATTACTGGTGGAACTGGTGCAGATATGTTTGACTTCCGACCTGATTATGGGAATGATATTATCACTGATTTTGAAGACGGAATTGATTTGATTCGTTTAAGGAGTGGTCTAGAGTTCGAGGATTTGACAATTGCTCAGGTAGGCAGCGATACTAGCATTACTGGTGAGGAACTTTCTATTACTTTACAGGGTGTAGCGGCAAGCGATATTGGTAGTGATGATTTTGTCGAGATTTTGGCTTAAGCAACAACTTAAAGAACCTGCGAGAAGCAAAATTTTTTTTGAAATTAAAATTATCAAAAATGCCGAGATATGGCGCTACGCATAAGTCAAAAGTTAAAAGTTAAAAGTTAAAAGTTAAAAGTCAAAAGCAATCTATGACTGAGTTTTAAGATTTACCAATGTTCTCATATCAAATCCGCTTGATTCGGTATAAAAAAATATTTCATCTTCAATCATTGCCAAATATTTTTCAATTCTCTTCCATCCTTACCCCTGTAGGGGCGAATGGCCATTCGCCCCTACAATATCTAAAATTACACCAATGCTACCGGATTTGATATAACCTATTTGCCTAGTTCTATAGGTTTCATCAGTTGAATAAAAATACTACTTTTGTAGGGACGTTTAATCGAACGTCCCTACNTGTAGGGGCGAATGGCCATTCGCCCCTACAATATCTAAAATTACACCAATGCTACCGGATTTGATATAACCTATTTGCCTAGTTCTATAGGTTTCATCAGTTGAATAAAAATACTACTTTTGTAGGGACGTTTAATCGAACGTCCCTACTTTCCTCTATGAAAACCCCTAGTAAGTGCAGGGAGGATTTGAAAGACTATGTTAAGTATATTAACTCAATCGGATCATCAATTCAAACACATAGTATTATAGAAATAAAATTCGTATGCTAATGATTTAGTTGCCATTAACAACCTTTATAGGAGGCTTTTGATTCAGAATAAGTATAGGAAATCAAGATAGATTTTCTGACAATTTTTCATACCTGGAGTATGATTAATATTAAGTATATTGAGTGTATCAGTTTAGCTGAAAAAAGGAATAAAAGGCTTAATAACTTTTAGTATTAAAATTGCGACTAATGATTAGCAATAATCTCCTTTTTTCAGGTTGGGAGGCATCTATGAAATCTACAAGTAAACAAATCATAATCACTGATTCCTATAAGCAACAAATTTACAGAGAAGAAGAAAGAATTTATAATCACTTTTTGAAGTTGGTTTCGATTGAATCAATCGAGCAAATAATTGAGCGATTTCGGAAACTATTTTTGCAATCTTCTCCATACCAAACTCCAGAAATATCGACGGCACTGGAGATAATTGTACAATTCCCTGAATGTGAAGAAAAATTTAACTACATCCTGAACCGTTGCTGTTATATTTTAATTAACCATCAGCAACAAAATCAAGATAAAAAAAATGTTTTAGAAAAATTGATTCAGTTGTTTAGTCAAGCAACCTCTAAATCTGACTATTCTAATTATATCTCTCGCCAAACACACAAAATATTAGAACTTGTCAGAGGTTTTACTCATAGTCAACAATACTTGAGCTTAAAACGTTTGGCAGCGGTGATGAATCAAGGATTTGAAAGTAAGAGTCGCAACAGCTTAAATCAACCTTTGAAAATTATTATTCCCCGCTATCCTTATCTATATAACTANAACCTCTAAATCTGACTATTCTAATTATATCTCTCGCCAAACACACAAAATATTAGAACTTGTCAGAGGTTTTACTCATAGTCAACAATACTTGAGCTTAAAACGTTTGGCAGCGGTGATGAATCAAGGATTTGAAAGTAAGAGTCGCAACAGCTTAAATCAACCTTTGAAAATTATTATTCCCCGCTATCCTTATCTATATAACTATTTGTTATTAACTCCAAATAGTAGTAGCGAATATCAAGAAGCAATCATCAAACTGCAAGAGCAAAAACAGCAAAAATTTGAAATTAATTTATCCCGCTATATAACTAATCAAGCTAGACTAGAACTTTGCCAATTTCCTAGATTACAATCACTTAAACAATTACAATATATCAAAAATCCTACCTTATTATCTAATAATGAACTATTATTATCTATCAAACAATTTGTGGGTAAAGTAGAAGGTAGGGAGACTTACCGAGATTATGCTAAACGATTTTTAACTTATACAACAATACCTCAACCATATCACTGTTTTAAAGATAGTTTTTATGAATATCTAAGTACATCCTTTGATGTGGAATCCCAACAAATTCGAGTTAGGTTTAAGGAACAACTCTATAAGCATTTACAAAATGTTATGTCTGAGAATGACGATCAGGTCTTCAATGAATTTTTAATGAGGAAGACTTGCAGCAAAATGTTGAGTTTTTTAATTGTTAATAATCAAACACAGCTACAACATTTTTTGTTTGTTAACCTGATTGGTAATTTAGGACCGATTATAACAACAGGATTACTACTAAAAATATTATTAGTTTGTCAACAGGTCAGACCAGGTTTAGAACAACGATTTGCAATATTGTTTAACCACTACGAATCTTCTACACAAAAACAAGTTCAATGGTTAGTCAAAGCACTAGAAAATATGCAAGTAGCCTTAAGTACAAATTTTGGTAGAATCGACCTTTCTTTTATTCATTAAAAAAAGCAATCAGCAGTCAGCGGTCAGCAGTCAGCAGTAAAAGTTTAGAAGGATATTTGACCCCTCCGCACACCAACAGGTTTATAGAAACCGGGGATTTAAACTCTGAGCTGCTAAAAGCTGAATCGCGCAGTTACGAATCAGGAGGCTAAGTGTTTGCGTAGCATTCCATCAGGAAATACCAAAGTTAATGATATAGCTAAGAAATAACTTGATTAGGACATAGGCTGACTATAAATTTTATACCAATTCCCATGCATTATTGCTATACTTGGGCTGTACTTCAGTTATTAACTAATCATAACAATCTGAATCATTTTTTTGCTAATTTTAGCTAGTTTAATGTTAATTATTCTTATGTTTGCTTCTCCGGTAGGGAAGTTGCACCGGCAAAAATGCGTTTTCCGTTCCGGAATGCTCCGCAAACATGTTGCGCAGCAAAACGTCCCTACACTCCCCTACTCAACAAAATGTAGAAAAGTTTTTGAGAAATGGTATTAGACTAGGAAATGTTTTTATAACTATTCCCTATTCCCTATTCCCTATTCCCTATTCCCTGTTCCCTGTTCCCTATTTTTTACTATAAATCAAACAGATTTTTGAGACGATTTCTGACCCAAACTACAGGATTTTTATCATCTTCTTCTGCATCAACTAATCCCAATGTTCTAAGTTCATTTTGGCGTTCAGATAATTCTTCTTGATGTTTAGCCAACTCTTGCACAATTACTTCTGCTAATTCTGGATTTTCATGCAATATTTTTTCAAAGCCTTTTTTATGAATAGCAAATAAAATAGTATCTTCAATTGCCCTAACAGAAGCTGTACGAGGAATACCTAGCATTAAAGCTAATTCTCCGAAAAATTTTCCAGCTTTTAGAGTAGTCAAATGTTTATTAATTTTTTCTACAAAAACCTCTACTGAACCAGAAAGAATAATATAAAAAGTATCACCAGGATCTCCTTCATGGAATAAAAAATTTAATGGCTTGAGACGTTTTCTATATCCT
>NZ_LGSU01001044.1 GCF_002260545.1 Hydrocoleum sp. CS-953
AAGTATTCTAACGACTAATATGTATTTTTTATAAAATTAAATATTTACATACTAAAGTGATCTTTACTTATTTTTTCCCATATCCCATATTATATAGTTTATTCTTAAGCGATAATTATGACGCAACTCTCAGCAAAGGCTAGTTTTTCTCTAGCGATAATCATCAATAATATAAATATCCGGACGGTTATAACCTGGTTCATTAGGATTGTGCATTGCTACTCCTAATGTCTCAATTTTAAACCCCATATTTAATATTTGAATGTAGGCTTGTTGACGACTTGTATTGACTCCGACTACAAGTTTAGACATTCCCACAATATGGCTAAATATTTCACATTCATTCAATAATTTTGCAAAGCGTTCCTGTGAGTGAAACGGAGTTATATCGCTCCCTTTTTTCCCTAAATTAACTGCACCAAATTTAATATAACAAGTATTACTTCCTGCTTCGGTATCTGCACCATAATGACAAATAGCAAATCCTTCTAAATTACCATTTTCCCAGAGAAATAAAGTATCTCCTAATCTTTGATTTGCTACTGCTAAAATTTCTGACTGTAAATCTAGTCCGGGATAAATATTATTAGTTAATTCTTGGCTTGCTGATAAATATTCTTTTTGTTTTTCTGGTGAAATTTGTGAATACCTAATGCTTTGTAATTGCTGCTGTTTTTGAGAAACATATTTAGCACAAATGGCAGTTAAAAAATGAGGCATAAAGCCAAATTTTTGATAAAAATATAAATGTTTAGGACTGCGGGAAAAGGTAAAGAAACAAATCTGTTGAGTTTGCCAATTTTGAAAGCATTCCATTGTGGCTAACATCAATTTCTCACCTACTCGTTGATTCCAAAAATTCGGATGTACTGATAATGGTCCAAAACTACCAAAACTACCCCATTTAGATAGAAAATTAGAACCTACTAATTGACCGTCTATTTCTGCTGCAAAAGCAGCTTTTGGATAAGCATACCAACGCTGCATATAGTTAGTATTACCAGAGAATTTCATTGGGTCTGGCAAACCTAAAAATGTACCAAAAGCCAATCGAAATATTCGATCCGCTTTGGGCAATTCATGTTCTTGAAGTAAGCGAATATTAGTTTCATTCATTTAATTTTTTTGATAATTGCTTTGCTCGAAATACTTTCATTTTTCTGTTTTGAGAAAAACATAATTGGGAAAAATATGACTTTTGACTAACAATAGATTAAATAGTAGAAAAAATAAATTTATTAGTCAAACATAGAATTACTTCTAATTTTTAACTTTTGACTTAAGAGAAACAGTTAACATATAATAACTACGATTAAGGATGTAATTTTACCCCACTACACGGAGATTTAAGCCTTGGGAATAGAACTGCGCAGTTATGTATTTATAGACAACTTGCAACCTCAGCACGCGGCCTACATTGGTACAGTGGCCCTTGGCTTTTTACCATTACCAGGTGATACTTCCCTATGGGTAGAAATTTCTCCAGGTATTGAAATTAATCGTATTACGGATGTGGCCCTCAAATCTAATTCTGTTCGGCCTGGGGTTCAATTTGTGGAACGACTTTATGGTTTACTCGAAATTCATTCTAGTCGTCAGGGAGATACAAAAGCTGCTGGTCAAGCAATTTTGCAAGCTTTGGATGTGCAGGAAGGCGATCGCCTGAAACCTCGTATTGTCTCTAGTCAGGTGATCCGTAATATTGACTCTCACCAAGCACAGTTAATTAATCGTAATCGTCGAGGCCAAATGATTTTGGGTGGCCAAACTCTCTATGTTTTGGAAGTCCAACCTGCTGCCTATGCTGCTTTAGCGGCCAATGAAGCAGAAAAAGCTGCTTTAATTAATATTTTACAAATTCAAGCGGTGGGTAGTTTTGGACGGCTTTATTTGGGAGGAGAAGAACGGGATATTTTGGCAGGTTCTCGAGCTGCTTTAGAGGCGATGAAAAATGTTTCGGGTCGAGAACATTCTGACCAACGTCAAGAATAAATTACATAATTTTGAGTATTAATTTTTTTTGGATATACAATTTATCTTAGTCGAGCAATGTGTGGTTAAATTTATATATAGCAGTCTGCAACTTTATCGGGTACAAAATTATGGGGAAGTAGGGAAAAGGGTCGAGATTAATTTTAATAATATTTATTTGTAAGAGATTGAATGTATCAGGAAATATAAAAAGGAGATAGGGAACAGGGAACACAGAAGGTGGGAACAGGTCATTTCAGTTATCAGTTAGCCTCCTGCGGAGGAGCTGCGCTTTTCATGTCGCGCAGCGAAACAGTTATCAGTGAACCTCCGACTAAAGCCGGAGGCTTGAAATACTGACGTTGGATTTTTTCATCCCCTTAAAAGGGGAGGCTTTAGACCTTATTTTTTGGTAATAAGAAATTAAGACAACTATTTGTCACTTAAAAATATAGGAATAGTATGTACCTTTCCTCCTCTGGATATTTACCAGATTTTAACCTTTTGAAGTCTTACCTATTTTATATTTTAGTCACTCTGAGCCCTCTTAATATTTGTTTTACAAACAGTCTCTAATTCAATACCTTGCTTAAAAGCCTCCCCTTTCAAGGGGAAAAAAAGTGCTAGGATATTTCCTTATATTCAATTCCGTAACGGTTTTAACCAGAGGTAATTATTCATTATTCGTTATCCATTAATGAAGACTAAAATATACTTCTTTAACCTAAGCAGGAATTATTTATTCATCCATCTGATTGCTGACCGCTAATAGCTGTTTGCGCAGCATTCCGCAGGAAATGCTTACTTTAATACTAATAAAAATATAAACTTAATAAAAATAAATAATTATTTTTTTTCAATCTGATAGTTTTAGAATTTTTTTTAACAAGAAAAGCCTATGAATTTTTTATCAAAAATTTGGAGTACAGGAAATTTTATTCCTCACGGACATTGTTATTTTTGGCAAACTGAATTAGTATGGCTGCACATATTGTCAGATGGATTAATTGTATTAGCTTACTGTTCAATTCCTATTGCNGTTCTCCTTGAAAATCTTTCCGAAAAATGAATTTTTTATCAAAAATTTGGAGTACAGGAAATTTTATTCCTCACGGACATTGTTATTTTTGGCAAACTGAATTAGTATGGCTGCACATATTGTCAGATGGATTAATTGTATTAGCTTACTGTTCAATTCCTATTGCCTTAATTTATTTCATTCGCAAACGAGAGGATGTACCCTACCCAGAAATATTTATATTATTTAGTGCATTTATTGTTGCTTGTGGATTGACTCATTTAATGTCAATTTGGACTCTCTGGCATCCTACTTATTGGCTATCAGGTTTAGTCAAAGTAATGACAGCTTTAATATCTTTATTTACAGTTGGAAAATTAGTACCATTAATTCCTAACTTATTAGCACTTCCTAATCCGGCAAAACTAGAAGCAATTAACGAGATATTAAAAGCAGAAATTAAAGAACGTCAACAAATACAAGAAGCTTTAGAAGCATCCGAAAAACGTTTAAGTGGAATTTTAGAAATTGCTCAAGATGCCATTATTTCAGTGGATGAAAATCAAAATATTTCTATGTTTAATCAAGGAGCAGAAAAAATATTTGGATATCAAGCAAGTGAAATTTTAGGAAAATCATTAAATGTTCTATTGCCAGAACGATATAAAGCAAATCATCAAAACTATGTGCGTCAATTTTCTACTGATACTGAAGTTTCTCGTATTATGTCTAATCGTCGGCAAATTTGGGGGCTTCGGAAAGATGGTACTGAGTTTCCAGCAGCAGCTTCTATTTCTAAATTAGAGTTAAAAAATGAGACTATATTAACTGCAATTATTAATGACATTAGCGAAGAAGTAGAAGCAGAAAATAGACTAAAAACGGCTCTACAACAATTGAATTTTCATGTAGAAAATACTCCACTAGCAGTGATTGAGTGGAATAGTGAATTTCGAGTACAACGTTGGTCAGAACAAGCAGAAAAAATCTTTGGTTGGCAACCGCAAGAAGTCATAGATTTACAGGTAAATGATTGGGAATTTATATTTCCTGAAGACTTAGAAAAAGTTGTAAGTCTAATGCAAGAACTCCAAGAAGGAAATATGCCCAGAAATACTTGTACAAATCGTAACTATACTAAACAGAGAAAAGTAATAAATTGTGAATGGTATAACTCGGTTTGTTTCGATGAAAAAGGAAATTTTATTTCGATATTATCCCTAGTTTTAGATGTTAGCGAGCGGGTACAAGCACAAATAGAATTACAACTATCTCAACAAAAACTCCAATTAATTATCAATACTATTCCCCAATCAATATTTTGGAAAAATCAAGACCTAGTATATCAGGGGTGTAATAATAGTTTTGCTGATAGAGCAGGTTTTAAATCACCAACAGAAATAGTTGGTAAAACTGACTATGATTTACCTGGAAATAAAGAATATTTTGAACATTATCGCATAATAGATTGTCAAGTAATGGAATCTGATATACCTAGATACCAAATAATTGAACCTCAATTAACTACTCAGGGTCAAAAAAGATGGTTACAAACAAGTAAAGTTCCTCTTCATAATCAAGATGGTCAAGTAATAGGTATTCTTGGCAGTTATGAAGATATTACTGAACGTATTGAAGCACAGGAAAAATTAAACCAACAACAAAAAACTTTAAGAGCAATTCTTGATAATGCTCCTATTTGGATTTTAATGACTGACGTTAATGGCAAAGTTCAGTTTGTTAATAATACATTATGTAAAAATATAGGAATTACTGAGTCAAGGTTTTTGGAAGTTGAACAATATCATAAACTTTTTACAGAAAAAGAAGCAGCAAATCTTCATAAATCTGATGCGAATTGCTGGGGAAATAATTTTCCATGTCACTGTGAAGAAACTTTTACGTTTATTGACGGTAAAGAGCATAATCTAGAATTAATTAAAGTCAAAATTAAAGATGATGATAATGAAGTTATTGGTTTAATATCTTTAGGGTTAGATATTACAGAAAGTAAGCAAGCTCAACAAAAACTTCAAGAATCAGAGGCTAAATTTCGACAAATTGCTCGCCATGAAGAACTACTTAATCATTTGGCAAATCAAATTCGTAATTCTCTCGATATTGAGACGATTTTAGAGACTACAGTCCATCAAGTTCGTACTATCTTAAAAATAGATCGTTGTCATTTTATTTGGCATCGTTTTGCTAGTAGTACAAATCTAGACGAAACTAATAATAATTTTCTAGATAGTTGGGAAGTTGTTAATGAGTCAAAAGGAGAAAATTTACCTGGCTTACTTGGTAAATATACAATAGAACAAGTAGGCTCTTGGGCTTTAAGATTTTTACAATTAGAAATTATTCGAGTTGACAATATTAGTCTTGTTGATGATAAAAAAATGCGACGTTTTATAGTTGCTTTGGGTATAATTTCTTTTGTCTCTATACCAATTCAAACTCAGTCTGGAAAAATAGGAGTTTTAGTTTGTGCCCATCATACCTCTGTTCGTCACTGGGATGATAGTGAAGTACAACTTTTAAAGGCAGTAACAGATCAATTGGCGATCGCTATTGATCAAGCAGAACTATATAATCAAAGTCGTGAAGTTGCTTTTCAAGCTAGAGCACAAGCTCAGGAATTATCTGACGCTTTAAACAAACTTCAACAAGCTCAAGCACAACTTATTCAAACTGAAAAAATGTCGTCTTTAGGGCAAATGGTAGCTGGTATTGCCCATGAAATTAATAATCCAATTAACTTTATTTCTGGTAATATTCTTTATGTTAGTCAGTATACTGAAGACTTACTTAGTTTAATTCATTTCTATCAGGAAAACTATCCTGACCCACCTACAGTTATTCAAGAGGAAATAGAAACTATAGAATTAGATTTTTTGATTGAAGATTTACCGAAAATTTTAAATTCTATCAAAGTGGGAGCTAACCGCATTGCTGATATAGTTCTTTCTTTACGAAATTTCTCTCGTTTGGATGAGTCTGAGGTAAAGTCTGTAGATATCCATGAAGGAATAGAAAGCACTCTCCTCATTTTACAAAATAAACTCAAACATAAACCACAGGAAAAAGCAATTCAAATAATTAAAGATTATAATGACTTACCCGAAGTGGAGTGTTATGTTAGTCAGATAAATCAAGTATTTCTGAATATTATTTCTAACGCTATTGACGCTTTAGCAGAAAAACGAAGGAAAAATTTTAATCCTACTGAGATAAATCAAAATTCAGATATTTTGGATAATTTACCTACTATTACAATTAGT
>NZ_LGSU01001045.1 GCF_002260545.1 Hydrocoleum sp. CS-953
AATTAAAGGTAAGCATTTCCTGCGGAATGTTGTGCACTAATGTCGCCCAGGAAAATAGCTATTAGCAGTCAGCTCTCAGCTTTTTAATGAATAATGAATGAAGCAAGTTTTCTTTAACTTCTACTATATTTTTAACCAGAGTATTAAAGTACAAAAACGACTAACTTATAGCGGTTTTAACTCATGTTGACTACAAAAATTCTTCCTTCTTGCTTCTTCCTTCTTGCTTCTTCCTTCTTCTTTCTTCCTTATTCCTTATTCCTTTCTTCTTTCTTCCTTATTCCTTTCAACCAAAATCTCTGTACTCTATATTAATGAAAACTGCTATAAGTTGTGAAATCATAATACTAAATCCAGTTTAGCTAGACCACAAATGAGTCAACTAAAATCTATATAAATCAAGCTTTTCTGAACTAAGATATGTGGTCTATAGTAATCAGATTTGGTATTATACCAATTACCATGCATTAATGCTATACTTCGACTCTACTTCAACACCTCAATAGTTACCAAGATTCAAAGTCTGTTTTTGACAATTATTAGTTGGTTAGCATAGATTATTACTACTTTTCCTCGCCCCCCACCTCCTACGCTTCCCACACTTCCCCACCCAATAAGATATAGGAATATTTTTGATAAATGGTATTACTTCTGACTTGCGCATAGCGCTATAGAGGAACTGTGCATCATCATAAGGCCATTTTCCTAGGCATCATATTTGCGTATCATTCCGCAGAAAAACCCCTGTAAATTCGCAGCACGAACTAAATTTGAGAGGAGCGAGAACGTCTTAATAGTAATAGTAATAGTAATAGTAATGATGACTGCTATTTTTGAGTTGTATAAGCAAAACAAATGTTTTTGAAGGGATAAATTTAAAATTACCATGTTAAGCAAATTATGAATAAATGTAAAAACAGGGGTTTATTGACACTATTCTCAATTATTTTACGAGTTTACTTAATTTAGAGCTTATGATATGATTTTTATAGTCACAGGCTTGGTGTAATTAATTTATTCAAAAACCCTGTCAACTATATTGAATTCGTAGAATATTAAGTAGTTTTAAATTTAATCTCTGGATAGAAAAAACAAATTTTCCCAAGACAACTTAACAATAGAAGCCCAAAAATTTGACAAAAACGTATATTTGTGCGTGTATAATTTTGGTTAATAAAATTCCAAGAATATAGATTTAGATTGGATCGGCTTATATTGTTTCGGTATTACTATTACCACTTATGGTATTACAGAATATAGCAGTCAAAGCAAAGATTAGGAAATTTCTCAATAGGAAAACTCACTCAGAGATTGCTTTTAACTTTTGCATGAGCGACTTTTAACTTACCGAAAAATTAAGGTATAAAGCCTCTCCATTCATGGAGAAAAAGTGGTCGTTTAGCTAGCGCACAACTAACAATCGGAATGCTTTTGATATCGCGCAGCGTTTCGCTTTCCTAAGGAATGCTAACGCAAACGCGACATGAAAAACGAAGTTTAGCGTTCCGCAAAACGCAAACGCACTTCGGCTTTCGCCGACATGTTTGTGGAGCATTCCGTCAGGAAATGCGGAGCATGACCTAGGATTGGATGGATAAATTACCTACCCATATCCAATCGACCAAGAGAAGAAAAAAATTCCTTTTAACCCAATCCTTCTATGACAAAAGAGGTAATTATTAATTGTTAATTGTTAATTGTTAATTGTTAATTATTAATTAATGAGGTACAGTTGTTTTTCTTATTTTCTACTCCCCATCCCCCCATCTTCCCTACTCCCTACTCCCTAAAACAAAGGAATTTTGTACCTCAAGAGTGTGGGAATTGCTCTACTTTCTTCCATATAAATTTCACCAGAAAGAAGAGAAGATTTTAGGTCAAAAAAATTAATTCACCTTTCTCCTTCTTCTTTCTTTTGTAAGCATTCAGGTAGCTCCCCTTTAGCTTTTCCTGCGGAATCTTAGGTAAACAATTTTTCCTTGGTAATAATCCTGCAGTAAGTAATTAATGAAAAATATTAGCAAAGAATGATTTGAGAGTAACCTTGAATTGTTCCTCAATCTTTCAACTCTAATTCTTCCTTAAAAAAGAATAAGTTAATAGCTAACCCTTGAATGCTTACCTTCGAGTTAACCCCCATTTTCCTGCAAAATATCCTTAATTGTTTCATGTTCTACAGGAGGAGCAGAAGGGAAAGGATGACGAGTATCAGTAATTAACCAATCAAGGGCAGCAGCTTGCACATCAATAGATGCTCCTGTCTTATCCACACAATAACGGCCAAAAACCAACTTATCAACTAAACGAACCCCTGGACCCAAACGGGAATATTCAAAAATAACACTACTATCAACAGTCGCACCACTACAAATCCAGCAATTAGGACCAATCATAGTAGGTCCAACAATTTTGGCACCATCCTCAATCCTGGTCATACCACCAATATAAACAGGTCCCTCAATATCTACCTTATCCCAGTTAACTGCCACATTTAAGCCAGTATAAATTCCTGGAGATACCTCTTTACCAGGAATAGAAACATTTTTAACTTGCCCCTGAAGTACATCTCTAATTGCTCGCCAGTAGTCCGGCACCTTACCAATATCGACCCATTCAAAATCCATTGCCACACCATAAAACGGTGCCCCTATCTCTACCAACTTGGGAAATAACTGACTACCAATATCAAATTCAACACCAGACGGAATATAATCAAGCACTTCTGGCTCAAAAATATAAATACCAGTATTAATATCGGTACTAAGAGCTTCTTCAACTTTTGGCTTCTCCTGAAAAGATTGAATTCGCCCTGTTTCATCTGTCACTACAACACCGTAACTAGAAACCTGTTCGCGAGGAATAGATTTCATAATTACAGTAGCCATAGATCCTTTTTCTTTATGCCATTTGAGTGCTGCAGTCAAATCCAAATCTATCAAAGCATCACCACAAAGGACGATAAAAGTATCATCAAAGTAAGGATAAAAATCTTGAATTCGCTTCATACCACCAGCAGAACCTAGTGCCTCCCCAATCAAGTTTCCATCCTCAATTCGTCCTTCAAAAGAATAAGCAATATCTACCCCAAACTTTTGACCATCACGAAAATAGTCCTCTATTTCCTTTGCTAAATGGCTAACGTTGACCATAATTTGCTCAACACCATGTAGACGAAGTAACTCTACCAAAAATTCCATTACTGGTTTTTGCAGAATAGGAATCATTGGTTTAGGAATGCGATAAGTAATTGGACGAACACGAGTTCCCTTACCTGCGGCCAGAATCATGGCTTTCATTTTGGTTTCCTCCACCTTAAAAATGCCAAAAATACTAAAATACTTATTATCTCTGTTCTCAACTCACAATACAAACTCCGTTAAAACCTCACTTCAACAGGCAGAAAAGCAGAATGATAATTTTTCACTTTCCTGATGGAAAGGTAGATCGCTCAATTTTTATCTACCAATATTTGTTGATATTCTAGGTAAACAGGGTTATTGCTGGACATATCTTTCCAGTTCATATTCATAGATACTGGATCATAAGATTTTTCTGAGATATTTCTAATTATCAGTTTGGTGATCTTAAGTTTAATGAATTAGAATCTTCACGAAAGAAGTAATTCCAGGTTTTTACCAATGGATAATTGATAATTAATCAATTCGGCTTTATTGCCTCTCCTAATAATTGATAATTGATAATTGCGGACAGCTTTGCGCTAGCAAAACGGAGTTGTGCGAAGGAAAACGCAATTCAAGTCGCTCCGCGTTTTTCTTCGGAATGCGCCGCTTTCCATGTCGGCGACAGCCGAAAACAAAAATAATGATCCATTATCGATTGTTCATTATCAATTGTTAAAGAGGTAATTATCCATTATCAATTAATGAACCAATAATACACATATCAGTGCAATAACTTACTACATTGATATTGACAAACCAAAAGATTCTTATTATTGCTAAGAAAGAATTAGTTAGGGCATAGACTGATGATAAATCTTAGAAAACGGAAATGTTTTTTCAACTGTTCCCTGTTCCCTGCTATATATAAAAAACTTTTGAGGTTTTGATATGNATCCATTATCAATTAATGAACCAATAATACACATATCAGTGCAATAACTTACTACATTGATATTGACAAACCAAAAGATTCTTATTATTGCTAAGAAAGAATTAGTTAGGGCATAGACTGATGATAAATCTTAGAAAACGGAAATGTTTTTTCAACTGTTCCCTGTTCCCTGCTATATATAAAAAACTTTTGAGGTTTTGATATGCTTGTGAATTTCCCTAGTAATAACTTAAGTTCGACCAAGCAAGACGGTAAATTAATTTTTGCCACTATGTACCGAAGTATTATAGAAATTGCAAAAGACTATTATACTATTCTATTTTTCAAGGGATTAAATTTTCTCCTGTAAAACTTTTTGTTCCTGAGAGCTTGATGAAAGAGTACGGATTTTGATTTCTTGATAAAATTGTTCTTGGGATAACTCAACTTTAGATTGAGCAGAAAGCAGGAGTAATGCCCAAAATGCACCTACTCGATCAGAGTTTACTGGGACATTAGTATGTTGATTTTGCTTTTCTGTTTCAGCTTTAGACTCTAATGCTGAAGACCACAATTCTAAAAGATGCTCAAATTCTAACCAACCTTCACTGGTATCTGGTAATTTTTCTAGAAGAAACTGTTCTAGGTCAGTAGCTGTTTCTACTAAATTTTCCTGGTGAGCTAATTCTGCAATTACTTTTGCCGCTTGTGCTCTTGCTTTGGAGCTGGTTTTGCGAATACGAGGACGTGCTTTTCTATCTTCTATAGCAGATCCAATCAGTTGCAGTTGCTCAATTAATTCTTGAAGGGTGACTCGACGTTTACGGGGGGAGGGAGCTACAGCACGACGACGTAATTGTTGCTCTAGTTTTAGTGGTATCTTTGGTGTTTCAAAATTTTCTGCTTCTGGAATTTGTACTATTTCACATATCTCTGAATTATTTTCAGATGATTCTGAATTAGCCAGATGATCGGCTTTTAGCCAGACTAATATAGATGCGTACAAAAATGCTTGACCTGACTGAGATAAATTGGCAAAATCGTCACTTGCAGAAATATTTGATTCAGGAGTAAGTTTACTTAAGTAGCGATCGATTACTTCAATTACTTGGACATCCCAAGGATTAATTTCTCCTTTTTCTGCTAGGTTTGTTAATAGGGCTATTCCTTCTGAAAGGGTTTCTGAAACTTGGGGAACTCCAATTGTCATAGCCGTAGTTTTTTTTCTCTACTTTACTGTACTTTTAAATATCAATAATGATCGGACTATCCTTGAAATTTGTTAATCTGGAATCTCACACTTTCTGATAAGTGTGAGATTATTGAGAGTGAAAAATTTAAAGATAGTAAAGGTTAGCTTTCAGCTATTAGCATTCAGCATTCAGCTTTTCCTGTGGAATGCTATGCAAACAGCTTTTGAATGTAATAACTTACTAAGGTTAGCTGATAACCTTTTTCTTCAAAAGCAAAACTTTTAATTCTCCTTGAAGACTAATTCCTTATTCCAAAATAATTAGTTAATAACTCAGAGCTGATAGCTGATAGCTGATACCTGAATGCTTAGAGTAAAGGTTAGTATGATTCAAATACAAGTACCCAATGAAATAAAAAGTCATAATTGAACTAATTATACTTTTATTTAGAAGCTTCTAATTCAGTAGATTTTTCTAGCTCAGACAAAGTTTCTGATGCTGGCAAACTAGCTCTTTGTTTTAATTCCTCTTCATAGCGTTCTACATCTTCTTGTAATTCTTGAATGCGTTTATTTCTGGTACGAATTTCTCGCATTTGTCCTAAGCTTCCTATGGTATTTTGCACTCTTGACCATAAGTTGAATAGCCATGCTAGAACTGCTCCTAATCCTGTGGCAATTACAAGCTCTACAGATAATGGAGCTTCTAACTCGATACCTTCAATAAGTTTGATAGTTGTTAGTTGGGTATTTTGTAAGCTGAATATAACTAACGCTAAACAAACTATGAAAATCAGCAAAAAGTTTATAGGTTTCATTGTTTTTGTTTCAACTTATGCTTGAATGGTCAATATCTTAAGTTTATACCTTTGATGTATAAACTGGCAATATATTTTTTCATGGTAAGTCCTATATTAAATTAACTAACTATCTAATACCAAAATTGGGAGTAGGGAGTAGGTAATAGGGAATAGAATTATTAGAGATAATATATTTTCGCTTAATCTCTAGAATAATTACAAACATTAGTTATCCAC
>NZ_LGSU01001046.1 GCF_002260545.1 Hydrocoleum sp. CS-953
TCACCGATGAAAAATTTTCCTAGACTCTGAGTCGGAATTTCTCTCTACTAAATTTTTCTGACTACGAGTCTAAGGTAAAGTATGAGAAATTTCTAGTTCTCTATTTTTCGGCAGTCAAACTCTAAAACTAAGACGTTATAGTTTTGAGGACTTTTCACCCATGATAAATTTTCCTTCGGTGTGAGTCTGAAGTTTTCTCTACTAATTTTTTCCGACTGTAAGTCTAAGCATCCAGTATGAGAAATTTCCACTCATCTATTCTTCGAGAGTCTAACAAAAAACTAAGACGTTATAGTTTTGACGAATTTTCACCTATGATAAANTTCCACTCATCTATTCTTCGAGAGTCTAACAAAAAACTAAGACGTTATAGTTTTGACGAATTTTCACCTATGATAAATTTTCCTTCGGTGTGAGTCTGAAGTTTTCTCTACTAATTTTTTCCGACTGTAAGTCTAAGGTAAAGTATGGAAAATTTCCACTCATAATTCAAAAAACTAATACGTTATAGTTTTGACGAATTTTCACCTATGATAAATTTTCCTTCGGTGTGAGTCATAAGTTTTCTCTCCTAAATTTTTCCTACTATAAGTCTAAGTAAAAGTATGAGAAATTTCCACTCATCTATTCTTCGAGAGTCTAACAAAAAACTAAGACGTTATAGTTTTGACGAATTTTCACCTATGATAAANGAAAAATTTTCCTTCGGTTGGAGTCAGAATTTCTCTCTACTAAATTTTTCTGACTATGAGTCTAAGGTAAAGTATGGAAAATTTCCACTCATAATTCAAAAAACTAATACGTTATAGTTTTGACTAATTTTCACCGATGAAAAATTTTCCTTTCCTCTGAGTCATAAGTTTTCTCTCCTAAATTTTTCCTACTATAAGTCTAAGTAAAAGTATTGCTTAATTCTTCACCAAGCGAACAAAATTCTTTTTACCCACCCGTAAAACCTTACCATCAAGTTCCGCCGGAGAGTCAAAAGTCAAATTCTGATCGGAAATACGGTCATCATCCAAACGTACAGCTCCCCCAGCAATTTTCTTCCTAGCCTCAGAACTACTCTTACACAAACCACTAGCACTAACAATATAAAACAACTTCGCTGGAAACTCCACAGAAGCCAAAGAAAATTCTGGCACTGCCTCAGTTTGACTCATATCTCCCTGAAGCACCATTTTCACAGCCGTTTGTTGAGCCTCCAAAGCAGATTCCTTACCGTGATACTGAGACACAATATCCAAACCCAACAATTTTTGTCNGAACTACTCTTACACAAACCACTAGCACTAACAATATAAAACAACTTCGCTGGAAACTCCACAGAAGCCAAAGAAAATTCTGGCACTGCCTCAGTTTGACTCATATCTCCCTGAAGCACCATTTTCACAGCCGTTTGTTGAGCCTCCAAAGCAGATTCCTTACCGTGATACTGAGACACAATATCCAAACCCAACAATTTTTGTCTTTCGCGAGGATTCTCTGGCAATTCATCAAGAGGTAAATTTGTCAATAGTTCAAAATACTCTTCTACCTGGTCATCAGGAATTTTCTCCAGTTTAGAATACATACTCAAAGGGTCTTCGGATAAACCCACATAATTTCCCAGAGACTTAGACATTTTCTGTACCCCATCAGTCCCCAACAAAATCGGCATCAACAGACCAAACTGAGTCCTCTTACCAAAATGACGTTGTAAATCTCGCCCCACTGCAATATTAAACTTTTGGTCAGTACCGCCCAATTCCACATCAGCATCCACAGCTACAGAATCATAACCTTGCATTAGGGGATAGAGAAACTCATGGATATAGATAGGATTTTCCTGATTATAACGAAGGGCAAAACCTTCCTTAGCCAACATCTGTCCCACAGTCATAGTTGCCAGAAGTTCTAGAATATTGGTCAAATCCAATTTAGACAGCCACTCTGAGTTGTAGCGAATTTCTAGTCGTCCTGGTGTGTCAAAATCCAATATTGGCCGGACTTGCTCTAAATAAGTTTTGGCATTTTCCTTTACCTGCTCTGAAGTTAACTGCCGTCGGACTTCAGATTTCCCAGTCGGGTCGCCAATTCTTGCGGTAAAATCTCCTATGATTAATACTGCGGTATGTCCAGCATCTTGAAATGCCCGGAGTTTTCTCACTGGGATACTATGGCCTAAATGGATATCAGCTCCTGTGGGGTCAATTCCCAATTTAATCCGCAAAGGACGGTCTGATTTGGTTAATCTCTGGATTAAGTTTTCATTCGGGTCTTGAGAATCTGCTTGATCTGGGAATATTTCGCTGATACCACGATGCAGCCATGTAAATTTATCAGTCATTATTTAGTATTAGTAAATCTATATAGCTTGACTTTGAAAGTCAAATTTAGTGGAGAAAATGATGAATAATCTTATTAGGAAGTCGGAAAAGTTTAGCTACTCTGAAGATTTTTGCCCTTAATTGGCCTACTGATAATTAGGAGTGCTAAGTCAGCATTTCCTCCGGAATGCTGCGCAAACAGCGGTTAGCTAGCTTCTTGCCTCCTGGGTCAGAGCTGCGCTTTTTCGTATAGGGAATGCTCCGCTTTCCATGTCGCTCCGCGTTTTGCTGGCGCACAACTTTCNTAGGAGTGCTAAGTCAGCATTTCCTCCGGAATGCTGCGCAAACAGCGGTTAGCTAGCTTCTTGCCTCCTGGGTCAGAGCTGCGCTTTTTCGTATAGGGAATGCTCCGCTTTCCATGTCGCTCCGCGTTTTGCTGGCGCACAACTTTCCTGACGGAATGCTCCGCAAACGTTAACGCCTGTCGCCGACATATAAAGCGGAGCTTTGCGTCAGCAAAACAGAGGAGCTAACGCTAACAGCTATCAGCTTCATTACCTTTATTTAAAAGAGTAAAAAGCAATTTAGAGATTTCATGCTAATTAAAAGTATGGGTAAAATTTCATCAGTTAACCTTAAAATTATATCAAGCTATATCGTTCATTAAAAAACGGATATCTGACCGCTAATAGCTGAATGTTTAAGGTGCTAAAGTAGCATAAATTATTTACAAATATCACTCATCCTTATTTTTGTTGTACATAACTTTGGACAGACATTGATTTAAGCATAATTTATTGATGTATAGCAATTAGAATTTAGCTATAGCTAGCTTACCAAGAAATGATAACTATTGGTATCTTAGGAAATAGAATAAGAAAACTTTTTCAAGTAACATATTAAACCCTAATAATAAGCCTCTTACCTAACAAAAAGTCAAAGAAACCTAAAGTATACAAATAATCAACTTATTATCACTTACTTTTTGACTTTTGATGTAAGCAAACAGCTATTAGCAGTAAGCACGAGTGCAATTAGAGCTTAAAGACATTAAATGAATTTAATAAGCTTTAAACGAAATAGCCGACTTTTAGTAATATTTAATATCTGGCTCAATCAACCTTTAAACCTTCCCCAATAAAGAATAGCTGACGGCTGAATTCTTTCCTTTTGATCGAGAAATAATATCTCCCTATTGCTGGAGGTATTGATAACTGATAACTGAAATGACTTAATCTTATTCCATAACTCTAAAAGTTTAATTACTAAACTCAAAAACCAGAAAATTTAGTTAAATAAGTTAAATCAAAATGTCAACTAACGCTCTTCCAAACAAACAAACTAAAAAATCCAACTCTGAACCTGCACCAGTATTCGAGTTTGTTCAATCTGTCAGTAAAGTTACAGCAGGTACAGTATTAGGGATTACCATGCTGACTAGCTCATTAGTTGCTGGAGGACTGGTAGGTTTAGCCATTAGCTTCCGTAATCTGCCAGATGTACGGGTACTAAAAAATTATACACCTTCAGAAACAACTCATATATATGATATCAAAGGTAGACCCCTGGCAAGTCTCCATGATGAGGCCAACCGAGAAGTCATCCCTCTCAACCAAATTTCTCCAGACTTAAAACGAGCAGTTCTAGCGATCGAGGATAGTAACTTCTACAATCACCAAGGCCTTTATCCCATTNCCGTAATCTGCCAGATGTACGGGTACTAAAAAATTATACACCTTCAGAAACAACTCATATATATGATATCAAAGGTAGACCCCTGGCAAGTCTCCATGATGAGGCCAACCGAGAAGTCATCCCTCTCAACCAAATTTCTCCAGACTTAAAACGAGCAGTTCTAGCGATCGAGGATAGTAACTTCTACAATCACCAAGGCCTTTATCCCATTGGAATTATCCGTGCTTTTGTGGCCAACTTGGAGCGGGGTAGAACTGTTGAAGGAGGTTCTACCGTGACTATGCAGTTGGTGAAAAATTTGTTTTTATCTCCCACAGCCAAACTTAGTCGGAAAGTAGCTGAGGCAGTTTTGGCAATTAGAATGGAGCAAATTCTGCAAAAAAATGAAATTTTAGAATTATACCTCAACCAAATTTATTGGGGTCATAATCTATATGGAGTTGAAACTGCATCTAAAAGCTATTTTAATAAGTCTGCCAAGGATTTAACTTTGGCCGAAGCTGCCTTAATGGCAGGTATGATTCCCGCACCAGAGCAATATAGTCCTTTTATTAATTACCAAAAGTCCAAGCAGCGTCAAGCAACAGTATTAGCCAGGATGCGAGAACTAAATTGGATTACTGCTGAGGAGGAAGCAGAAGCTCTCAAACAACCATTATTAGTAGGTAAAGTTACTTCTTTTCGTCAAAGTAAACTTCCCTATATTACTAATGCAGTTATTCAAGAATTAACTGAGAGGTTTGGTAAAGATGCTGTTCTGAAGGGAGGAATGCGGATACAAACTACTATTGATATGAACTTCCAACGGATGGCAGAGAGAACTGTGACTGAATGGCATCAAATATTATATTATCGTGGCCTTTATCGTAGTTGGGATAAAGGTCAATTAGCATTGGTGGCTGTTGACCCACGCACCCACTTTGTTAAGGCCATGGTTGGTGGGGCAGATTTTAAGACCAGTCAATATAATCGTGCCGTTCAAGCTCGTAGGCAACCTGGTTCTTCGTTTAAGCCTTTTGTTTACTATGCTGCTTTTGCTTCGGGTAGATTTTCCCCATCTTCGGTGGTGATGGATACTCGTGTTAGTTATCGAGATGGTGATGGTTACTACACTCCTCGAAATTATGGTGGTGGATATTCCGGGGCAGNGGGCAGATTTTAAGACCAGTCAATATAATCGTGCCGTTCAAGCTCGTAGGCAACCTGGTTCTTCGTTTAAGCCTTTTGTTTACTATGCTGCTTTTGCTTCGGGTAGATTTTCCCCATCTTCGGTGGTGATGGATACTCGTGTTAGTTATCGAGATGGTGATGGTTACTACACTCCTCGAAATTATGGTGGTGGATATTCCGGGGCAGTTAGTATTCGTAAGGCTTTACAGTCTTCTCTGAATATACCTGCTGTTAAAATTGGTCAGTCTGTCGGACTTAATAAGGTAATTGAGATTTGTCGTATTTTGGGAATTAAAAGTCCGATGGAACCTGTAATTTCTTTACCACTGGGTTCTGTTGATTTGACACCTCTGGAGATGGCTGGTGCTTATGCCACTTTTGCTAATAATGGTTGGCATTCTGATACGACGTTTATTGTCCAGGTGACAGATACCAGTGGAAATGTGTTGTTGGACAATACTCCTAAACCTAAATTGGTTCTGAATCAGTGGGCTGTAGCATCACTTAATAGTGTATTAGTGGGGGTAATTGAACGAGGTACTGCTACTAGGGCTAAAATGAGTCGTCAAGCTGCTGGAAAAACTGGTACGACTTCTTCGGAAAGGGATGTTTGGTTTGTTGGTTATACTCCTCAGTTGTCAACTGCTGTTTGGGTAGGTAATGATGATTACCGACCACTAAACTATGGAGCTACTGGGGGAACTACTGTTGCACCTATCTGGCGTGATTTTATGAACCAAGCTATGAGGGGTATGCGTAAAGAGTATTTTCCTCCAGCATATAAGTTTGAGAGGCCCTAGTTTTTCATACATAATTAACAACTTTTTGGCGTTAGGTAGGGAAAAGGTTCGCAGAGGCAGTATGGTGATTAACGAAGTTAGACATCAGAAGTTGTTTTTGTCACAGGAATTTCAACTTCCTTCCAAAAACATTTTGCCTTCAAAGATGGGGTTAATTAGGGGTTGCTGAAAAAGTCTTAAAGCCTACATTCCGCACGTCAAAATGTAGTATGAAATAAGGAGTCAGTCCTCGTAGGGGCGTTTTCCTGACGGAATGCTCCGCAAACATGTCGCTCCGCGAAACGGCCGTTAGCTTCGCATAACTATCGTTAACGCC